>JBDRHR010000036.1:0-8099 GCA_043816605.1 Nitrospirota bacterium | reverse complement strand
GGGTGGCGGCAAAAAATGCACCCTAATCGTAAATTTTTTAAAAAATAATTTTTTCTCTGAAAATCCAGCTCTTGATTTGATTGGATCGCAATGGGGAAAATCGTATTCTGCATAAGGTGTTTGCTTTATCGAATATTCAGTCTTTTAAAAAAACACTTGACAAAATAATTAAAATATGATATAAAGATGTCTGGTGAAGGTCGATATATTTTTGTTTTTTATTGGATGCCCAAACTTGATTGAGGAAAACTCCTCAATAAGTTGATGCCTCCAAAAATAAGAATATAAAAAGATACAAAATGAAAACCTAAAATAAAAGGAGGTGAAAGAAAATGAAAAAGTTGATTGTTACACTGTGTTTACTTCTATTGCCGGTGATGGCAAGTGCTGCCTACATTGGCACATTTAACTTCAAGATGGATAACTATTCAGACACATGGAAATGGAGAGTAGATCAGGTAGGTGATGCTTATCAGGTGACAGGTAATTGCCCCGTAGAAAATTCTGCGATGAATGGAGGAGGATCTATTGTCAATGGACATCTTCTCCTTACTGTGACTGAATGTAGTCAAGTGCCAGACGCATATTTTTGTATGCACGGCATAGACATTAACTTGTCGACAATGAAGGGTACGGATGACTTTAAATGGTATAATGACCTGGGGATTTGTTATATCCATCAGGCCAATTCGCCAATCAGCTATGTTGCGAAAGAAGGAAGTGTAGAAGGTCAAAATGCAAGTTCATCAGCGAAATAAGACTCATTGCGAAGTATTGTAAAGATTAAGGAAAGGGGAGGTATTTTTTAAATACCTCCTTTTTCTTTTAAAGAGGTGGAAGAAAAAATTTTTATTGTCAAATGCAAATAATTATGATATTATTCTAATAGTAGTAAAGAATGGGTTGCCACCAATAGCTATTAGGGTTACTCTCATCAAGGTTTAAGCCATTGAATCGCGAGGAACATCTCATGTTTGATAAAAACATTCTTAAGGTAACAAAATCCGAAATCGATTTTTATGAAGGAATGCTGTATCCCTTTCAGGATGAAATTTTTAAATTGATTCAAACTGACCGGTTTTATTTAAGCGGCGGGACTTGTCTATCGCGGTTTTATTATAACCATCGTTATTCAGAGGACCTTGATTTTTTCTTTGATGGTTTTCTTTATCCAAAAGAAGAGTTTGAAATCGTCTTCAGAGAAATAATCAATAGAATAAGCGAAAAATTCAAGACTGAAATAACCGTTAGCGGTGAATATTTCAAAAGAGGTTTCATTTACAAAAAAGATGTTGCCCTAAAAGTCGAATTTATCTATGAAAATTACAAAAATGTGGGGCAGCGAATAAAAGTGAATGAAGTCTATATTGATTCAAAAGAAAATATAGCAACTAATAAATTAACCGCTGTTTATGATCGTAAGACAATAAAAGATTTTATTGATCTTTTTTATTTGATGCAGGACATTGAATTTGAACAGGCGACTAAATGGGCGGAATATAAAGTTGTGCCACTGGATTATGAGGGAATTCTCATCACCTTTGCCGAGCACAAATTAGAGGGAGTTGCCTTAATGAAACAAGATATCTCATTAAAGGACTTTAACGATTTTGTCGTGAACCTTATCCAGAGGATGGTGGCTTATGCGAAAAAGCATGGATAAATATTTCTGGGACGGTAATCTAAATATTTCGGAAGATTATAAACTGAAACGGATTCTCGAATATGCCTCTTTCCCTGATTTGATTGTTTATCCTATCGCAGAACTCAAAAAATATCTTCCGTCTATCAATATTGATAAATTGAGAACAAGTCAGAAAAGAAAGACTTTTATTAAATTGATTATCCCGCTGATTTCTGAATCGCAAAGTTGGGATGATATTATTAACAGAATAATAAGTTACCACAAATTTTAAATTCCCTTAATTTTTTTCTTGACATAAATAAGATTTTATGTTATATTATTTAGTGGAAAGTAAAACCAACCAAAAATCTTTCCTGAAAGTTAAGAAAATCAATTTTTGTAATGAGTTCTACTTATGGTTTTTTTAGTCAGACACCACCGATTTTTTAAGTCCTTGAACAAGAAATTCCTGAAATAAGAAATTCTTGAAAGGAGTGAACAGAAATGAATGAAGTAATATCTCAAATTACTGCATTAGATAAGATTTATCGAAATGGGCTTGAAGATACATATTTAGATAGAGCAATTAATAAAGTTGTTACTCACGAAATTAGTAAAAATCAGCAGGATATTAAGGTATTAAAAAAGGATTTAAGTGAATTAGAGAAAAAATTCGATATGGACTCTGATACTTTTTTTAAAAAGTGGGAATCCGGGATGACAGGAGATAATGCAGATTTCTTTGAATGGTCAGCTTTGTATCAAATGTGCTTAAGGGCTAAGAAAAGATTAGAATTGTTTGGAGTAAATGAATGAGTCAAGTTCAAGACTACTTTAATGAGCTAAATCTGAAATTAATGGAATCAGAAATCATAGAGGGTTTTCAAATAAAAAAGGAACGAATTACTATTACCGATGGCTATATAAGAATTCAGGGGAAATTAATAAATGGAGATTTGATAGAATTTTCAGAATATTGTAGATTTTATAATGAAATGGTAGTTGAAGAATATACATTTCACTGGCAAGATTCAAAAGGAAATCTTATTAGACGGTGGGATAATGCTAAACATCATCCAGAACTAAAAAATTTCCCCCACCATGTTCATGTAGATGAAGAAACAAAAGTTCTTCCCTCAGAATGTAATCCTCAACAAACCTTACTATTATTAGAGAAATTGGAACAACTTTATGGTGAAAAAGAAGGTGTATGATATTTCAGAAGTAGACGCATAGAAAAGTTTGGGATAATACATACCCGTTGTAGGCAATTAAGAATGAAAAAAGACCGTGGAACAAAGATTGATATATTAAGTTTTTTTTATAAATACCCAATAAAAAGTCTGCCTGTGGTAGATAAAGATAAATGTATAATCGGGGTGTTAGCCAAGGATAGTTTGATTGCATCCTCTGCCATTACCTCAAATTTAGATACACCGGTGACAAAGGTTATCACCAATCATCTTATACCTGTAAATTTAGAAAAGGATTATCAAGTCTTACAAGGACTACTTCAAAACTTTAAGAAGGTAAAAACCATTCCTGTTATTGATACCAGAGGTAGGGTAGTTGATTACTGGAATAGATTTGATTTGATTTGTGCCTGGGAAGGGTGCCCTGATGTGGATATACAACAGTTTGAAATACTCTTTTCTAATTTCCCATATCCGGTAGTAATTATAGACAGTAAATTGGAAATAACCTATATAAATCCAGTTGGTAGTGAATTAGTGATTACCGGACGGGGAAGAAAGATAACAGGCAAACCTGTAAATGAAGTTTTCCCATCTTTAAAGAATGTAACCTCCTCTCCCATTATTAATGAAAGGATATTCATAGAAGGAGAAAAGTTTATATATGACGGTGTACCTATTAAAAAGGAAGAAGAAAGAGTAGGGACAATATATTTTTTAAAGAGAGTAGAAAGTTTATAAAGTTAAAAGTTAGAAAGATTAAAGAATGAAGATTGAACGGTTTGAGGATATTATTGTTTGGCAGAAATCCAAATCTTTTGCTGTGGATATTTATAGTTTATTTTCTACAAGTAAAGATTTTGGTTTTCGTGACCAGATTTGTAGGGCTACTGTTTCCATTATGAATAATATAGCAGAAGGTTTTGAGCGGAAAACAAACAATGAATTCAAGCAGTTTTTATACATAGCAAAAGGTTCTTGTGGTGAGGTTCGTTCAATGCTTTATCTGGCAAAAGAACTTAATAGAATTTCAGAAACCGATTATAAAAAAATCTTCCAACAAACTGAAGAAATTTCAAAAATGCTATCAGGTTTCATCAAAACTTTATGAACTTTATGAACTTTACAAACTTTATGAACTTTATGAACTTTATGAACTTTACAAACTTTACAAACTTTACAAACTTTACAAACTTTACAAACTTTACAAACTTTACAAACTTTACAAACTTTATGAACTTTACAAACTTTATAAACTAATAAAAAGGAGGACAAAATAGTGGAAGAACAACTTAACTTAGTGGATTTGCAAGGGATGAGTATTTCAAAATTAACCGACTTATCCCATAATTTAAAAATTGAAGGTGTAAGTGGGATGAAAAAGCAAGAACTTATCTTTGCTATCCTACAAGCTCAGGCACAGAAAAAAGGACTTTTGTTTGGAGAAGGGGTATTAGAAATATTGCCTGATGGATATGGCTTTTTGAGATCTCCAAAATATAATTATCTGCCTTCACCGGATGATATTTATATCTCACCTTCCCAGATAAGAAAATTTAGTCTAAAGACAGGGGATACGGTTTCAGGACAAATAAGACCACCTAAGGAGAACGAGAAATTTTTTGCCCTCCTGAAGGTAGAGGCAGTTAATCTTGATGACCCATCTAAAGCCGCAGAGAGGATATTATTTGATAACCTGACACCGCTATATCCGGATAAAAGGATTCATTTAGAACGGGGACCGGAAGAAATATCTATGCGGGTCATGGATTTACTTACGCCTATTGGCATGGGGCAACGAGGATTGATTGTTGCTCCACCACGCACAGGGAAAACTGTTTTATTGCAGAAATTAGCTAATTCAATTACCACTAATCATCCTGATATAAGACTAATTGTTTTGCTGATTGATGAGCGTCCTGAAGAGGTAACAGATATGGAAAGGTCAGTAAAGGGTGAGGTGATAAGTTCTACCTTTGATGAACCTCCAACCCGACATGTGCAGGTAGCAGATATGGTCATTGAGAAGGCAAAAAGGCTGGTAGAACATAAACACGATGTGGTTATCCTTTTAGATAGTATTACGCGATTAGCCAGGGCACATAACCAGGTGGTTCCTACATCAGGAAAGGTGCTTTCCGGTGGTGTGGATTCAAATGCCTTACAGCGTCCAAAACGATTTTTTGGTGCGGCACGAAATATTGAAGAAGGTGGCAGCCTGACTATTTTAGCCACCGCATTAATTGATACAGGCAGTAGAATGGATGATGTCATCTTTGAGGAATTTAAAGGCACCGGAAATATGGAGGTACTTTTAGACCGCACCTTAGTTGACCGCAGACTATTCCCGGCAATTAATATACTTAAATCCGGCACACGCAAAGAAGAATTACTTTTAGACGAAGCTGATTTAAATAAAGTCTGGCTTCTGCGTAAGGCAATTACGCCTTTAAGCCCGGTTGACAGTATGGAATTAATAGTTGAGAAAATGCTCGCTACAAAAAGCAATAAGGAGTTTTTAATGGCGATAAATAGAGGGTAATATAATGGTGAATGGTGAATGGAAAATAAGGAAATTGGAAGTATTTTCATTTACCATTTACCATTCACCATTCACCATTTTTACTTAAGGAGTAGGACAAGATGGTTAATTTTTTTCCACCGGCAATGAGGTTTCTGGACATTTTTGAAATATTACTTATTACTTGTATCTTTTATTGGTTATTTATCCTGATAAGAGGAACAAGGGCAGTCCAGGGGCTGAAGGTACTTGTATTCCTTATTATTGCCTCCTTTGGTGCACATCTACTTCAATTATATACCATAGATTGGATTCTTCAAAACCTATGGACTTTTCTTCCTTTATCTTTCGTGATTTTATTTCAGCCGGAATTAAGACAAGTCATAGGAGAAATTGACAAGAATTATATTTTAAGAAAATTTTTTAAACAAGAAAATAAGCTCATCCCAAAGATTGTAAAGGCGATGATATCACTCTCAAATGAACATCTGGGAGCATTAATTGTTTTAGCCCAAAATATAAGTTTAAAAAATTATATTGAAACAGGGGTAAGAATAGATGCAGAAGTAAGTTATGAATTACTAAAAACAATATTTATACCCAACGGTCCTCTACATGATGGGGCAGTAATTATTCAGGGAGATAAAATAATAGCCGCAAGTTGTGTTCTTCCGCTAACTCAAAATCCGGATGTAATTATTCCACTTGGAACAAGACATCGGGCAGCTTTGGGATTATCTGAAGAAACAGATGCCCTGGTCTTAATAGTCTCTGAAGAAACAGGAAGTATATCTATTGCTTTAGATGGAAAAATTCGTAGTCAATTAGATGAAGAAAGCCTTACAGAAATGCTTACCCTTTATGAAGCAAAGGAAGAAAGTGAGAAGGTGAGAAAGTGGGAAAGTGAAAAATCGTAACACTTTAGCCATCTGAAGTGGAACTTTGGTAAATGGTGAATGGTGAATGGTAATCAGGTTACCACTTACTACTTACCACTTACCATTCACCGACTTCTCCCCAAGGAGGATAGATGAAAAAGTTAAACCTTTATGCCTGGGTTACCAATAACTTGTGGATAAAATTATCCTGCTTTTTATTAGCTGTGCTATTATGGTTTTCTACTACCGGTGGAGTATCTATAATTAGAGATTTCAGCATTTCAATTACTTATGAAAATATTCCAAAAGACTTAATGGTCCCTACTCAAACCACAAAGAATATATCTATCAGCGTTCAGGGGGATAGAGGTACGGTTTTGAAATGTCAGGCAACGGCATTTTATCTTCCTGTTGATTTAACCAAAATTAATGCCCCGGGTAGTTATTCTTATGACCTTCTTCCGGATAATGTCGTTACCCCTACAGGAATCAAGATTATTTCTATAGAACCACAAAAGGTAATCGTAACCTTAAGAAGAAAAGGTTGAGGTTAAGGTTAAGGTTAAGGTTGAGTGCTCAACCTTAACCTATTTTAATGAAGGAATAAGATAATGAATTGTTTAGCTACAGCTATTGGCAGCCTCCCTTATAAAGATGCAAAAAAAGCCTGTGAGATAATATTAAACAACCTGCCGGAAGTCCCTATCTGGACCCAGTTACCTCAAAGATCTTTTAAGGAAAATATGTATGCCCAGTATAGCGAAAATCTACCGTGTGTGGTATGCGATGAACAAAATAAAAGGATTTTTTTTGATACCGACAAGGATACAGAAGGTCAATTAGAGAGGTTTTATCAGCAGTATTTAGATAAAAATGTGGATTATTTTAAAATAAGCGAGGATTATAGTGCCGGCTTTTATGCTATGTTAAGGCATTTCAGGGACTTGACCCCAAAGTTTATCAAAGGACATATCACCGGACCTATTAGTTTTGGGTTGACGATTACGGATGAAAATAAAAAGGCGATTATTTATCATCCCCAGTTATTTGATGCGGTAGTTAAGGGATTAGCCATGAAGGCTCTCTGGCAAATCTCAAAGTTTAAGGAATTAAAGCTACCCGCAATAATCTTCATTGATGAACCATATTTATCAGCCTTTGGCTCTGCCTATGTGAATTTAAGTAAACAGGAAGTAATTATGCCTTTAAATGAGGTGATTGAAACTATCAAAGAAGGTAATAATGTCCTGGTTGGTATTCACTGTTGTGGTAATACCGATTGGGGAATGCTCATGGAAACAAAGGTGGATATTATCAATTTTGATGCCTACGGGTTTATCTCTAATCTCGCCTTATACCCTGAAGAATTGGCTATGTTTTTAAATAGAGGTGGGATGCTTGCCTGGGGAATTGTCCCAAGCTCTAATGAAGTGGTTAAGGAAAACGCTGAAACCTTACTTAAAAGATTTGAGGAAGGCATAGAACTTTTAGCCAGTAAAGGGATTGAAAAAGAACTATTGTTAAAAAAATTATTCATCACTCCAAGTTGTGGAACCGGGTCGTTATCAGAGGATATTGCGGAGCGGGTATTCAGGTTGACACTTGAGGTTACTAATCAAATTAAGGTAGTGTCAAATAGAATATGAAACATTCATGTCGACTTAGTCGGCACAAATGAGAATGAAAATTAGATGTAAACAAGGAAATGTGTAATAGAGCATGATTTTTATGATTATATAGATTCCTATGATAAATCAAGGTAATCATTTAAATCAGGTAAATCATGGTATCTTACACATTGGTATTTTTAGATGAAGGAAATCGGGGGAACTTTCAGGAAGGTTTTTCTCTTTGTGACGGTAGGTCCAATTCAAGTGGGAGAA
>JBDRHR010000035.1:0-4078 GCA_043816605.1 Nitrospirota bacterium | reverse complement strand
CTAATAAAAACTCATGTCTGACAGAAATCAGATTTTGGTATAAAGATAGATTAACTGGAGTACAGCAAATCAAAAACGAAGAACTAAATTTAGTCCACTTTTAAATCTTAAATAGTCCACTTTTAAATTTTAGCTAACAGAATTATTTTTTGATACTGCTATGAAGTGGAGGC
The DNA here is from genome assembly GCA_043816605.1 of Nitrospirota bacterium. Classification (GTDB taxonomy): domain Bacteria; phylum UBA9089; class CG2-30-40-21; order CG2-30-40-21; family SBAY01; genus JBDRHR01. The sequence goes on along the minus strand of JBDRHR010000035.1, from coordinate 3,905 downwards.
ACGACGCCTTCTTTCCTGCTCGCCTCCGTGCATAAAGGGAAAAATCCTTGTCCCCTTCCTTATATACAATGCCCCCACCCCTTTTGGTCCATATAATTTGTGGGCTGAAATGCTTAATAAATCCACATTAAGTTCATCTACATTGATGGGAAGGTGACCAAAAGTCTGGACTGCATCCGTATGAAAGTAAATTCCCCTTTCTTTGGCAATTCTCCCAATTTCCTGGATAGGCTGGATTACTCCTATTTCGTTATTAGCGTGCATAACAGAAACAAGAATAGTCTCATCGGTAATTGCCTTTTCCACATCCTCCGGGTCTAACAGTCCATCTTTATTTACAGGAAGATATGTTATCTCAAAGCCTCTCTTTTCTAAAAACTTACAAGGTTCTATCACAGCATGATGTTCAATAGAGGAAGTAATAATATGATTTCCTTTATGCTCCTTGGCATAAGCTACACCTTTTATAGCAAAGTTATCACTTTCTGTGCCTCCACCGGTAAAGACAATTTCCTCAGACTCTGCACCCAATAATGAAGCTATCTTTTCTCGGGCTTCCTCTATTGCTGATTTGGCTTCCTGTCCAAAGGAGTGAATACTTGAAGGGTTACCAAACCGTTCACTAAAATATGGCAACATTGCCTTTACTACATCAGGGTCCGTAGGGGTAGTAGCCGCATAGTCAAGGTATATCCTTCTCATCTTTTATCATCTCCTTTACCTTAATCGCTATATGCGAACCATTAATTAAGTTGACATAAAATATTGCCACAGATTCACAGATTAATAATATGAAATATTCTAAAAAAGAGATATCCCTTACAATCTGTGGTAATCTGTGAATCTGTGGCAATATTTATATTATCTGTTTTTACTGTATGGTGACGCTTGGGGCAAATGTCAACAAATTTTCTGGTTTCCATATATTTGCAAATTCAAATTCCTGCTCCCTCACTAAATTCTCTCAGGGACGGTGAAAGCACTTTCAAGATTTCTTTTTTCTTCTCCTCTATGTATTTATCTAACTCTGTAGTTATACCTTCTAATGATTCTATCTTCTTTATTCTTTCCTCAATCTTCTCCTGTTCTTTAATTACAAATCGGATAGCATCGGCTATGGGGTCAGGGAGTTTGCCCTGTTCTAAATTTTGAATCTCCATAGCTGAAAACCCTATACCAATTCTTGCAGGAACCCCAACTGCTGTGGCCCCGTGAGGAACATCATTTATTACCACGCTTCCTGCACCAATCATTGCCCCATCACCAACATTTATCGCTCCCAAAACTGTCGCTCCTGTTCCTACCACGACATTATTCCCCAAAGTCGGATGGCGATCTTTTTTTTCTAAAGTAGTGCCACCCAAAACTACACCGTTATACATCAATACATCATCGCCGATTTTGGCAGTTTCACCAATTACTACACCCATCCCATGGTCAATAAAGAACCTTCTGCCAATCTTTGCTCCCGGATGAATTTCAATTCCTGTGAACCAGCGATTGATATGGGAAATGAATCTCCCTATAAAAAGTAACTTATGCCTCCAGAAAAAGTGGGCTATTCTGTGTAACCAGATAGCATGTAGTCCTGGATAGCAAAAGATAACTTCTAATACACTTCTTGCGGCAGGATCCTTCTCAAAGACAGTTCGAATATCCTCTTTTAATCTTTTTAGCATTCCTTCCTCCGGTTAAAAATGAACCTTCATTGCTCGGACTGGACAGGCTTGGACACAAAGTTCACAGGCAATACATTTATTGTCATAGAAATGAACCTTTCTGGTTAAAGGCTCTACGGCTAAAGCACCAACAGGACAAATTGCAATACAGACGCCACAGTCGGTACACCTTTGTTCATCGCGAATAATATCCTGAGATAAAGATTGTATCTTTACTCCAACCTCTATCAGATACTGAATGCCTTGTTCATAATCTTTGTCCTCACCACTCAACTCCAGAACTACCAGTCCCTCTTCTTTTGGAGTAACATAAGCCTTTAAGATGTTAAACTCTAATCTATAATTTTTAACCAACTTACATATTATCGGTTGCTCCACAAGTTTATGCGGAAAGGAGAGAACTATCTTTTTAGAAATCATCCTGACACCTCCAATATCTGGGGAAAAGGTGATAAGGTAATCGATTATCGGAGGAAAAGGTAATCAGGTAATTGTTTCCCTTACCGATAACCTGATTACCAATTACCAAAGTTCTACTTAAATTGGCTAACGTGTTACCAACAATCAATCAAAGCAAAGGCATAGAGAGAAAATATCTTCTCATCTATGCCTTGCTTCTTTCATTTCCTAATTACTCCTCAATTGGCCTTTCTGTAAGCGGCTTAAAGGTATAACCAGTCTCTGGACCAGGTAGATAAGCCACAGGCTCACTAAGGGAAAAATCACCCTTTTCAATCCATTCCTTCAGGATATTGGCAATCTCTACTGCCTTTGGGTAACTTGAGAGATTTCCTGTAGGAACCTCTTTTTCCTGAATAACAATCTTACCACTCTTGAGCTGGGCATAATTTACCTCACCAAGACTTCCGGGTTTGCCTTGAGGATAGGACTCACTGTAGTCAACGACTTGTGTCCAGATATCCTCATCTTTTATGGCTGTATATCGGCATATCTCCTCATTTAAGATGGGGATTGGAATTCCAATACCGACAATCAAGGTTACGCCATAACCTGAGAAGGATGCCCCTTTCAACCACTCCGGGCTCATCTGCTTCAAGTCTCCTATAACAGCCAGGGTGCCTGCAGGTGCCTGAGGAACACCGTTATCCTTGCGTTTTACTGCTGGATTATGTTGTGTTCCTTGCCAGACTACATAACCAACTCCGCCTCCCAGGAAAATCCTTGTGCCAATTCCAATTGTCTTGTAATATGGGTCATTTAACAGAGGAGAAAGTTGACCGGCACTGCAATAGTTGGCATTGCCCAGATTGGGCTTAAGAATGCCCAGATAGGTATAGATACTCTTATCCGAGAGGTTCACGGCTACATTGTAATTCTGATAGACATTCCTCGGGTTAAAGAGCACTGCCTCGTTCATGTCCTTGATGTTTATCCAGGTTTTCAACTTCTTTCTTGGGTAACAGTCAGTACCATAGGAAGTGGCTACTAACTTTAAATCCTTACCTGCCACTAAATCCTCAATTACATGGCCACCACCATATTTGAACTCCCCTGGATAAATCTTATTTCTTGGGTCATCGTCAGGTAAAGCAGTTGAGCCAATATAGACATCTACTGCTGCAAAGCCGGCATAAACCGGTACATCGTTCAGATATGCACTACCTCCTCCAATCTTTATCTTTGGCTTGGTATGTCCAACATTAAAATATGCACCTGATGAACACATTGGTCCGAAGGTAGCTGTGGTAACTACATCTACCTTTTGAGCAGCTTCCTTAACACCTTTCTTATCGACAATGTCGATAATCTCTTCAGCAGTAACTACCACCGCCTCTCTTTTTTTAATTCGTTCATTAATCTCAGCTATTGTTTTTGCCATTTCGCACCTCCAAATTGACAATCATCCTTTTAACTAAGTGTCTATCCGAAAAACCAACGGATGCCTCAACTTGTTGAAGGGAAATGCTACCAAACAAGTTTGTACCACTCGATGTTCAAGTTTTTCGACCTGGGCAATTAGAAACAAGAAATTATATCCACAGATTTCACAGATTACCACAGATGTAATGAAAAGAGCTATAATAATGTCACTCTTTCAGGGTTTAATTGGAATTATTCAATGAATGCTATAATAATATCATCCCTTCGGGATTAAATGCAGAAGGTAAAAGAAAACAAACAAATCCTAACCCCAACGGGGTGGCATTATTATAGTAAATAGCCAAAACAAGGAATCCTAACCCCGAAGGGGTGGCATTATTATAG
>JBDRHR010000034.1:0-10181 GCA_043816605.1 Nitrospirota bacterium | reverse complement strand
AATTTTTTGGTTAGCCTGTCAAGGGGATATAGTGTCCAAAATAAGATTTCAATAGTTACAGAATAGAGGATAAAAATACATAACTCCTTGATACCAAAAGGCTTATTAAAGAGAAAAGGGGATTTTCAGATGAAAGATATTTCGGTTATAAAAAATGAAAGTGTCTTAAAAATAGTTTTAGAAGTAGTGAAAAGGCTGGAAAATATATTTAAAAACAAGTTGAAAAGTGTTGTTTTGTTTGGGTCTTATGCCAGAGGTAATTATAATAATGAGTCAGATATGGATGTTATGGCTTTAGTTGATATGAGTAATGAAGAATTAAGTAAATATTATGGAGTGGTTGTAGATGCTGTTTTTGATTTAGAGATTGAACAGGGAATTATTATATCAGTCATAAAAAAGAATTATCAAAATTATAATAAATATTTGAATATATTACCTTTCTATAAAAATGTTTATAATGACGGGGTTATCATTTATGGAAGGAACTGAAAAAGATTTAGCAAATTACAGAATTGAGAAAGCAAAAGAAGACCTGGAAACCGCAAAGATAAACTTTGATAATGGTAAATTTGCCCAGTCTATAAACCGTTCTTATTATGCGATGTTCCATATAACAAGGGCTTTATTATCATTTGACAGATTTGACAGCAGTAAACACTCTGGGATAATCTCATATTTTAATCAATATTATGTGAAAACAGGGAAAATTGAAACTAAATATTCAAAGATATTAAGAGAAGCAGAAGAGATAAGAAACGATAGTGACTATGATGATTTTTTCATAGCTACGAAGGAGCAAGCAGAAAATCAAATAAAGAATGCCGAAGAATATGTAGAAATAATAGAAAAATATATAAAAGAAGAAAAGATGACATCCTGAAATGATTCTTAAAACAGTATACCGGGAGCAGTAGATAGGGTCAGCCATTCCCCCCTCTCCCCTTTTCTTTCTCTCTTTCTCCATATTAAAATTAGCCCAATCAATATAACCACCGTCATCCCACTCCCAACAACTCCAACTAAAAAGCTCAAAGGCAAATATCTAAATTCTACCGTATGAGTCCCTTTGGGAAAACTAATGGCTCTAAAGGTGTAGTTCGCTCGATATATCTTTGTCGGTTTACCATCTATAAAGGCTCTCCAGCCGGGATAATAGGTATCGCTTAGGAATAAAAAGCAATCAGTAGGAGAGGAGGCGGTGATGATGACTTTATTGGGTTGGTATTTTATAATTTCGAATTTCGAATTTCGAATTTCGAATTTCGAATTTCGAATTTCGAATTTTTCCTCCAGAATTACCTCTTTCCGTGGGTCAAAATCTACCCCTTTCATCTCCTCCAATATCCTTTGCCTATCCTTAATTATCCGTGCCTTTGGGACAAAAAATGCCCTCGGCAGGCAGGCAGTATTCCAGTATATCTTAATTGTCTCATCTTCATATACTAACTTTAACTGCCTCATTTTCAAGTCAAACTTAGAGACCACATATTTAATGTTTAATCCATCTAACAAATTCCATTTGCCTTGTTCCGTAACCACTTTTAAAAACCGGGTGTAATCGTTTAAGGTAAGGGATTCATAACCCTGGGTATCAAAAATCCTATAAAAAAGTCCATAATTGGAGACTAAAGAATTTTGGACACCAATTAAGGCATCCTCTAATGTATCCCCGCGGATGATTCGAAAATATTTTTCGGATTTTGGCTCTAACAAAATTCGATAACAGTCGGTATCTTGTAATAAAAACCTTAAACCAGGGGATTTGCAGGCATAAATTTCCTGTGAAACAACCGGATTAATCCGCACACCAAATATAAATAAGTCTATAATCACCAGTCCAATTATCCCCAGATTAAATACCTTTGTTGAAATTTTCTCCTTAAATAATAAAGAAATAAGTAGAATACCGGCAATGGTAATGAGACAAACGAACATAAAATTTCCTAACAAACTATTCATCCATGCGTCTATCTGAATATCCAGGGCATTTGGAAAATAAACCCTTTTTAAGAAGGGAATAATCCTTTGTTGGTTTAAGAAAAAAACCAAAAAACTACCTGCATAAATCAAGATAAACCCGGAGAATATCTTCAGGATTTTGTCCCCTTTTTCTTTTATGTTGGGGATGAGATAATCATATCCAAAACCGGCCAAGATACTGATGCCAAAGACAACGAACGAGAAGAATTTGACCGGGTATCTGAGCATACTAAAGCCGGGTAAATATTGATAAAGCAGGTGATACAGGGGGAGTAGATTGCCTATGGAAAGTAACAAAAAAATAAAAATAATGCCGGTAAAGAATGACACCATCCTTTTTCTTCGTCCAAAAACACCGGCGATAAAGGCAAATAACAATGGTAAAATTCCTAAATAGATACTTTCTAACCATGATTGTCCAAACCAGAAATGGCTTTTTTCGATAAAATTACCGCTCCAGTAAGGCAAGACTAAATTTAGTAATTCATGTGGACCCAATGACAGGCTTGTCGCATGGGTGAATTTAAGTCCTGAAGTTCTGGTTGAGTGCAAAACCATTTCTAAAAAAGGCAATATCTGGAAAAGGGTTAGTCCTAAACAAATGAGCCATGGGGTCAGACCTCGAAAGCAGAATTTAACTACGCGGAGGCAAGTCTCGTGAAGGCAAGACTTTTCTGCTTTTGTCTCCCGGCTCCACATTTGCCAGACCTTTGCCACTGTGTAGAGCGATAATGCAATTAAAGTGCCATACAATTGAGTTGGCTCACCGGCTAAAAATTGGATTCCTAAAAATAGCCCGGTGAAGATAAGATATTTGTTGGGGTCAGACCTTGAATATGGAATTTGCGGGCAAATTCCATATTTAAGGTCTGACCCCAATGCCTTGAAATAACATAAGAAGATAACCGGCGTCCAGGTAGCCGCACTTAGCGTGGTGAGCATATCAACTACAGACAAAAGAAAACCACCAAAACCATAAGTAATCGCTGAAACTAAAGCACCTGTTTTACTTACCTTCAGATGCCTCATTAGCAGGTAGGTAAATATACCGGCTAAGAAAAAATGCACGATGATAAATAATTTTATTCCCAAAAAAAAAGGAAACAAATAAGGCAGGATAGAGACAGGATAAAATACTGCCGGTTGTAATGCGGCTAAGTTGGGAATGCCGGCAAATAGATAAGGATTCCACAACGGCAGGAAACCTTCTTTTATTGCGGTGGCAGTAAAACAGCGAATTGGGTAAAAATAGCGATGAATATCACCATAGCCAAATGTCCAATCAGGAGATAGGGCATTGGCAAAAAATAGCAGTGTTATGCTCAGAAGGGTAAAGAATGGTAGTAACCGTAGTGCTCTGTCTTTGATGATTTGATTCATCTTTTTCTCCAAAACATTAAAATGCAAAAATCAAATATGAAAATTACATATCAAAATGTAAAATTATCTCTTTCCTTATCATCGCGTTAAAATACTTGAGGCAAGGATATTTTCCAGTCATTGAGAAATCATTTTTAATTTTAATTTGTCATTTTGCATTTTAATTTTTGATTTTTCATTTCTCTTTTTTATCCATCAATTGAGCAACGACAGAGCAGTAGCTGCATTTAAGTCCTTCCTCCTACAACCTCCCTCAGCCTTTCAATCTGCTCCATTTTGCCACAAACTATCAACACATCTTGTCCCTCAACTAATGTCTTTGAAGGAGGATTAAATAGATATGAACCATCTGCCTTTTTTAAGGCAATCACCAAAAGACCAGTCTTTTCTTGAATGGCACCTTCTTTTATTGATTGACCAATAAGTCTTGAGTTGTCGGGAACACCTACTGCCTCCATCCTTATAGTATGCTGAGGGTCTCTCATCATTACATCAAGGAAGGAAACCACCGTAGGTCTAATCATCTCCGACGCCATTCTCAAACCCCCTATGGCATTAGGTGAGATGACGACATCTGCCCCTACCTTAGAAAGTTTATGCACGGACTCATCTTCTATGGCTCGACTAACAATCTTCAATTTTGGATTGAGGTCTCTTGCGGTGAGAATGACAAATAGGTTATCCTTATCTGAGGGAAGTGTTGTTATCAATCCCTTTGCCCTTCCAATTCCTGCCTTAATCAGTAGTTCAGATGTGGTTGAGTCTCCTTCTAAATAAAGGAATGTGCCCAATTTCTGCATTTGACTTATCCGGCTATTACTCTGTTCAATGACCACAAAATCTGTCTTTGTCTTGGTGAACTCCTCCAGGATATGCCTTCCTGTCTTACCTATTCCACATAAAATAATGTGGTTTTTCAATTTACTTATCTCTTTTTCCATTTTTCTCCTCCCTAAAATATCTTTAAATTCTCCTTCAATAATAAATGCTGTTACTGTTGATAGCCCATAAAAGAGTATCCCCATACCACAAACAAGTAATATCATAGTAAATATTCGTCCATGAGTAGATAACTTATTGACCTCTCCAAAGCCAACGGTGGTTAAGGTTATTGTCGTCATATAGATTGCATCCAAAAATGACCATTTCTCTATCAGGACATATCCACTAATCCCACCAATAAATATAAATCCTATGCTTAGCCCAACAATCAAAAGTTTTTTCTGGATAGTCACAGGGGGCTCCTTTTGTCAGGGATGAGGGAGAAGGGATGAAGGATGAGTTTCCTTTCTCCCTCATCCCTTCTCCCTATTTTATCACTGATTAAGATTTATGTCAATAAAAAATCTTGCAAAGGAAAAAATACTTGACATTTTATTTTTTTTGTTTATACTAAAGTCTTGGTGGTGAATTCGGGAATTGCACAGGAGGCAAAAATGATTGGTATTTTAACTGAGATAGACAAATTGCAAAAAGAAATTAATAATTACAGACCTTTGGGTAAGGAATTACTAAAACAGATAAGGCAATACTACCGAATAGGTTTGACATACACCTCAAATGCCATTGAGGGAAATTCTTTAACAGAAAGCGAGACAAAGGTAGTTCTGGAAGATGGTATCACGATAGGCGGGAAGCCATTAAAAGACCACTACGAAGCGATAGGACATTCTGAAGCCTTTGATTTTCTCTATTCTCTTGTGAAAAACAAATCCGTTGGTGAAAAAGATATAAAGAAATTACACAGGTTTTTTTATTATAGAATAGACGAGAAAAAGGCAGGGCAATACAGGAAAACTAAGGTATTTATCACAGGCTCAAAGTATCCTTTGCCTGCCTCCGAAGAAATACCTGAACTTATGAAGGCTTTACCCTTGAAAATTAAGGAATTAAAAGAAACCAGTCACCCTGTAGAAGCCTCTGCTTTAGCACATAAGGAATTTGTCTTTATTCACCCCTTCGTTGACGGAAACGGAAGAGTTGCAAGACTTCTTATGAATTTAATTTTATTGCAGGCAGGTTATAATATTGCTATAATACCACCTATTATGAGACAAGACTATATACAGACATTAGAAAAGGCTCATACTAACGACAAGGAATTTATTGACTTGATAGCCCGTATGGTAAGAGAAACACAGAAAGATTTCTTGAGGTTGTTTAAATAGAAACAGAGTTGGGGGCAGACCTTTTTCACTCTCAAAATACCTATTTCCCGAATGCCTCATAAAAAAATCTTGCAAATCATTAAAGAATATGGTATAATATAAGTTAAGGATAAAAAGCGAATGAAACCCATTATATTTTCACAACATGCATTAGATCAACTTGCTGATAGGGGTGCATCAGAGAATGAGGTAAAAAAAGCAATTTATGACGGAGAACAAGTCCCGGCGAAAAAAGGTAGAAGTGCCTTCCGCAAAAATTTCCATTTTAATTCCACATGGAAAGGTAAATATTATAAAGTAAAACAAGTAATGCCTATTGTAGTTGAAATAGCAAAGGCTTGGGTTGTGGTAACAGTATATGTATTTTATTTTGGAGGTGAGGCAAATTGAAGATAAAATATGACCCTGATGTAGATGCGGCGTATATTTCTTTTAAAAGGGGACATTTGGAAGTAACAACAATGCAAATTACTGATGATATTGCCCTTGATTTTGGTCCAGGGGAAGAAATTGTTGGAATAGAAATTTTGGATGCCTCTCTGCATCTGGAATTAAATCCTAAACAACCACAAGTTGAATTAGAAAATCTTGTTGTTGCTTAAAATCAGAAAGGAAGGAGAAAAAATTATGACTAAAAATAAAGCGGTTTTAGAATGGGTTAATGAGATGGCAAAGCTATGTAAGCCTGACCATGTGCATTGGTGTGATGGTTCTATAGAGGAAAAGAAGCAGCTGGAAGAGGAGGCATTAAAAATCGGTGAATTGATTAAGCTTGACCAGGAGAAATTACCCGGTTGTCTATTTCATCGCACGGCAATTAATGATGTTGCCCGGACAGAGGATTTAACCTTTATCTGCACACCTTATCAAGAGGATGCCGGACCAACGAATAATTGGATGACGCCTGAAGATGCCTATGCCAAGGCAGGGGCAATCTTTGACGGCTCAATGAAAGGGAGGACAATGTATGTCATGCCGTTTTCTATGGGACCAATCGGCTCTCCTTTTAGCAAGATTGGGGTGGAATTAACCGATAGTATCTATGTTGTTTTAAATATGCGGATTATGACCCGCATGGATAAGGTAGTGCTTGACCACTTAGGTGAAAATGAGGATTTCACCAGATGCCTTCACTCTAAAGCAGATTTAGATGTCAAGCGTCGGCTTATCTTGCATTTCCCGGAGGAAAATACCATCTGGAGTGTCGGCTCAGGATACGGTGGTAATGCCCTTTTAGGGAAAAAATGTTTATCGCTTAGAATTGCGAGTTATTTAGGAAAACAAGAAAATTGGATGGCAGAACACATGCTTATTATGGGCATAGAAGACCCAACCGGTCATATCGAATATATTGCGGCGGCATTTCCAAGTGCCTGTGGAAAAACCAATCTGGCCATGCTTATTCCACCAGAGGGATTAAAAAGAAAAGGTTATCGAATATGGACTGTCGGGGACGATATTGCCTGGATGCGAATTGATTCTGACGGCAGATTATGGGCAATCAACCCTGAGAATGGATTCTTCGGTGTAGCCCCGGGAACTAATTCATTAACTAACCCAAACGCTATGGCTATGATTCAAAGGGATACAATTTATACCAATGTGGTCTTGAAACCGGATGGGACGCTCTGGTGGGAAGGAGGAGATGGACCTATCCCTGAAGAAGGGATTGACTGGCAGGGAAGACCCTGGAAACCGGGTATGGTGGATGAGAAAGGTGAACCGATTAAAGGGGCACATCCTAATAGTCGGGTTACGGTGCCAATTACTAATTGCCCTTCCATTTCTAATCGGATAGAGCATCATCATGGCGTGCCTATTACCGCGATTATTTTTGGTGGGAAGCGGGCACAGGTAGCTCCTTTGGTCTATCAATCGTTTAACTGGCAACATGGGGTTTATGTTGGAGCAACTATGGCTTCAGAGCGAACCGCCGCCCAGTTTGGCAAATTAGGCGAGGTGCGACGCGACCCAATGGCAATGTTACCCTTCTGCGGATACAATATCGGTAATTATTTCCGGCATTGGCTTGAAATGGGCAAACGAATGATTCAACCACCTAAAATATTCCATGTTAATTGGTTTAGAACCGATGAAAAGGGTAATTTCCTCTGGCCCGGCTATGGTGAAAATCTGCGGGTGCTGGAATGGATTATTGAGCGATGCAAGGGTAAAATAGAGGCAGTTGAAACCCCGATTGGCTATGTGCCGACACCGGCATCTTTGGATATGACCGGACTTGACCTGTCCCCACAAACACTTGAGGTATTATTAAGTGTCAATATCCCTGAGTGGCAGGAAGAACTGAAAAGCCAGGGTGAGTTTCTGGATACGATTGGTAGTCGCCTGCCCATTGAGATGCGGCAGGAACACGAGGCCTTAGCCCAGCGATTATTGGAGGAATAGGACTTGAGGAATAGGACTTATAAGACTTATATGTCCTATAAGACCTATAATCCTAAAAAAAAGGAAAGGAGGTGAAAAAGGATGGATTCAAGAACAATGGATACAAAAATGCAAAAGTTTTTGGTAAAGGTAGGTATTGGTGCGTTTGTGGTTTTCATGCTTCTGGCGACACTCAATCCGTTTGTGATTGTAGGGCCTGGTGAGCGTGGCGTAGTAACAAGATTTGGTGCGGTGCAGGAGGCGATAAAACAGGAAGGATTGAGTATGAGGATTCCCATAATGGAAAAGGTGATATTGGTAGATGTCAAGGTCCGCAAGCATGAGTCTAAAACCAGTGCTGCCAGTAAGGATTTGCAGATGGTCAACGCAGGAATTACCCTGAATTATGGGCTGAATCCTGTTATGGTCAATAAGCTCTGGCAAGAGATAGGGGCTGACTTTGAAAGCAGGATAATTGACCCGGCTATCCAGGAAACAGTGAAGGCAGTTATGGCACGATTTACCGCAGAAGAACTTATCCAGAAACGGACAGAAGTAAAGGCTCAGGTGCAGGAAATGATAGATGCCCGCTTAAAAACAAACTATTTGATAGTAGATGCGGTATCTATTACTGATTTTGATTTTAGTCCTGAGTTTAATGCGGCTATTGAGTCAAAGCAACAGGCAGAACAGTTAGCTCTGAAGGCTCAGCGGGATTTAGTGCGTATCAAGACTGAGGCAGAACAAACAATCGCTCAGGCTCAGGCTAAGGCAGAATCTCTACGATTACAAAAGGAACAGGTTAGTCCACAATTGATAGAATTACGCAAGATAGATGCACAAATGTCGGCTATTGAGAAGTGGAATGGAGTGCTACCTCAATATACCGGTAGCGGTCCTATGCCGTTTATCAATGTTGTGCCGGAAAAGTAGGGAGTGATAATAAAGAGGAACTCAAGAGGGATAGAGGGATTCTGAGTATTCTGGCTTTTCAGCCAGAAGGGTTATGTTCGTCTATACCCCCAAAATCAGGGGGATAGACGAAATAATTGCGAGTTATATGAAATTCCAAACTCCGCCTTTGAAAAACAAAATATTTTTAAAATTAAATTTATAGAGGAGGAGATTAAGATGGATGATCTAAAAGAAGAGTTAAAACGGATAGCGGAACTCACACGTGATGAAGTTGGAAGAAGTGAGGAAAATGTAAAACAGGAAATTGTTGTCCCACTTCTTGAAAGTTTTGGTCATCATAGAAACCAACTTGATTTTGAATATGGAACCGGTGGAAAGAGAATAGATATTTTTGTGAAAGATCTCCCGATAGATTGCAAAGTCATCATTGACACAAAGAATTACGATGAAGACTTAAGTAATCATTTAGAACAAATCAGATAAAATTCAGGGGAATATTAGAAGCATAACAGAGCAAATCACTAAAATAGATTCAGAGAAATATGATGAGATTAATGAAGTTCTAAAATCAACAGGACTTCCTTATATAAGAACAACACCTCAAGAAATTTCACCATCCGATATTCAAAAGATAAAAACAAGGAATGTGCTTTCAAAGAATGTTGATAGAATTGAGATAATTTTAAATAAATTACAGACTCCAATAAAATATGGGTTAATTCCGCTTCCAAAAAAATACCGAAGTTCTTTTCCGGGATATAAGGTTACATTCATTTTAGATACTGATATTGGAGAAATCAAAACAAAGGTAACATCTGGTTCAAAAGGAACAGAAATTGGCGATCTTGAAGTGGGAAATTATATACAGGGAGGACTAAAACCTTGGTATGATAGACATAGAGAATTAAAAGAAGGAAACAAATTGATTATCAAAGTTATTGAGCCAATGGAAAGATACGGATTAAGTATTTCTGGATAGATTTCGGCAGGGTTCAGAACTCTACGGTTGCTTTGCAACCTTGCCCTTCGGGTCATATAACAGCGGATTCTTTTATCCACATCTCGTTAGCCGAAATCGGATAGAAATTGGGAGGCTTAGATGAGCAAGTTACAATTATATCTTGATTCATCAATATGGTCATAGAGAGGGGCAAATATTGACTACGGAATTCACAATACCATATTTCTTAACTGAATTCTGTAATCAAGGTCTAACCCAATACTGTTCGGAATGATTCTTGCTTATGCAATTAATAATGTCATGCCTTCGGCATTTTATTGTTTTGTTTGCTTCATGGCTATAATAATTACACCCCTTCGGGGTTGTGAAATGTTTATCCTTGCTGGTGG
>JBDRHR010000033.1:0-11203 GCA_043816605.1 Nitrospirota bacterium | reverse complement strand
AAAAGTGATGTGTAAAACTATTCTGAGGATACTTCGAGGAGTATCTTGCACCATACCCCAAAAATCAAATTTCCTATCACCTCACCCACCTATTTATGGAAAAATTATAAGCGGGTTATTACGAACAAATTTTCACTGATACCTTACCGATTACTATGATGTGTAATGGGTCAATTATCAGGGAGAGAGAAAGTATGTCCAGGATTCGAGGGTTCAAGAGTTCGAGTGTTTGTTTTCCCTTATTCCACTTGCCCCCTCGCCCACTTGAATCATTTTGATAAATTTTTTTATATTTCCACCAATAACTGAAAGATTACTATAATGTCTATTTTAATTCAATTCGCTCAGATTCATTAACATTTTCAAGCAGATATTTATCATTTGTCAGAGCAATCACCTGCATTCTGCCTGCAAGTTTGGTGATAAATTGCAATAGAAGCCTTTTTCTTTCTAAATCAAGGTGTAGCGATGGGTCATCAAATATAAAAAAGCCTAAATTACCAAGATGCTCAGATATTGCTACCTTCATACCAAGATATATTATCATCTTCTCACTGCCACTTAAATTTAACATCCCATATTCTTGAGACTCAAAACTTAATATCGGCAGGAGATAATTTGAGCAAATATCAACATTAGCACCTTCAAAAAACCCAAATTCTCCTATAATACCCTGTAATCTCTCCTGTGCAGGATAAAATACCTCCTTTAAGATATAATCCCTTGTCTTTTCTAATGATGTAACGGCAAATTCAAATTTCAACCTATTATTAGCCGCCTGAGCTAATTCTTTTTTGAGCTTTACTACCTCTTTTAATCTTGTTTCGATTACAGCACTTTCTTTATTTAATTCAATTAGTCTGCGATTTACTGATGTCATTTCTTCTTTGAGGTTTTTATACTCTGCTTGAGATTTTTGTATTGCCTCAAGATTTTTAATTTTAGCCTCTTCAATTATTAAATTTTCTTTTGCAAGGCTATATTCTTTTTCAAGGGATATTATTTCATCATCTATTCTCTTGATAAGTTCTAATCGTCTTTTCAATTCATACCTTTTGTCTTTCAAGGTATTAGCCATTTTTTCTTCATTGGATAATTTAGTAATCTCTTCATTAATAGCTTTGAGTTCATTACTTAATTTGGTTTTTTCAAGTTGGGTTTGTTGAATAAAGGTGAAAATTTGCTCTTGAGTTAATCTTTGTCCACAGGTAGGACATATATCTTTTACCTCTTCAAGCCGTTGTTCATTCTGAGCAAATTGTGATATTTTACCTTCAATCTCCCCTTTTTTGCTCATTAAAGTTGGTAATTCAAGTCTTTGTTCTTCAAATCTAACTAATTCAATATCTATTTCTTTAATAATATCCTCAAGCCCTTTGACATTTTCAAGATTACTAAGGAGTCTAATCTTTTCTAATTCTCTTTCTTTTATCTTCCCCCGAAATTGTTCTGTATCCACTTTTAGCTTATTGAGTAATTGTAGATTTATACTCAAAGAAGGGTTTTTAGATAGGGTTTCATCTTGTTTTTCTAATTCTTGTAAGTGAACTTCGAGTTTTTGTATTTCTTTCTTTTTGTCATCGACACTTTCGACTCTAATACTTTTAGAATATTCAAGCAATCTTTTTTCTTCCCGTTTGGCTATTTTTCTTGCCTCTTTGAAAAGTTCAGTTGCATCAATCAGGTCTTGTATGCCTAATAATGTATTTAATACCTCTTTTCTATCTGCCGGGTCTTTAGTCAGAAACTCTGATATTTCACCTTCTCTTAAAAATGAAATCATAGCTATCTTTTGACGATTAAGATTATCAATGAAGTTTTCATCTAAAATTGTTTCCCATTGATTATTTATGCACTGTTCTAATTGTACCTTTTTATGGGTAGAGCGATATATGCGGTAGTCAATTCCATCTTTTTGAAAAAATAGTCCTGTTGTGCCATGCGAGGAGCCATATTTGGCAAGAGAGTCCGGTTTAGCCTTTGGAAAAAGATGTTGACCTAAAAGGCAGTAGAATATTGAATTGGCTATGGTTGTTTTACCGGAGGCATTTTCGCCATAGATTAGATTCAAGCCTTCCTTAAACTCAATCGTTTTTTGAGAAAACACACCAATGTTTTTTAGTACTAATTTTGTAATTCCCATATTATCCTTAGGAAGAAGGCTGTAGGCTGTAGGCTGTTAGGCTGTAGGGTAAAACATCCTTCTTCCTTTTTCCTTCAGCCTATTTCCCTACTATCATCTCATAAATCATCTCAGGAGAGACAGCACCTCTGGCAGATCTATCACCTGAGATAGTTACCTCGTAAGCCTTTTTAATCTTAACAATATCCTCGTTTGTTATGACAGGAGGGGCATATTTTTCTTCAATTACCAGGCGAACCTGTTGCAATTTTTTCATCTCGTTAATAAAGATTTTTAGTGTATCAAATCCATTCATTTCAACATTAATTAAAACATATTCTAAGGTAATTGTCAACCATTTTTTGTTATCGGGGGTTTGTCAAAAGCAAGTAAATGAAAATGTTCCGCGTAGGAACAAAATAGTTGCTATGAGGCATTTTTTGCCAAAAGACAGCGGATGTTTAGAAAGATTGGGCTACCTGATGTTTTAATTGATATAGAAAATAGCACCTGCTATGACCTTGACCGTGAGGTTGATGGCATAGCAGGTAGATTTGAGAATCAAACCGAGTTGAGGCTGGGCTTACTTGAAAAGGTAATTAGCTATGCACATAATGACACTTGAATTTACTTAGACTTATGAGCTTGTTGACGACGCTCCTGATAATATAAAATAGCCCAACCAGTGAGTGCGATAATTATAAAGGATAGAAAAACAAAAGAGAGTCCATCAAAAACAAAAGAGATGTTATTCATGAGTATCCTCCTTTCTTTCGAGCCAATAGGCAATAGTGAAAAATATAATTGCAAGGGACAAGCCTAAAAGAAGCGAAAGTAAATTTAATTTATTGGACTGGATTATCCCAACAATTGCAAGCCCTGTAAAGGATAATTTAACCAGGTCATAGAGAAGTTTTGCCGTACTTTCACGCTGTCTTTTATTCACAACTAAATTATAGCATTTACCAAAGGGGATGTCAAGAAAAAGATTTATGCAAATGTAATCCTTCAGTTATCAGGGGGAGGAAGGGGTCCAGGATTCGAGGGTTCAAGGGTTCGAGTGTTTGTTTTCCCTTATTCCACTTGCCCCCTCGACCCCTTGAATCCTGTTGATACATTTTTCCATATTCCCCCCGAAGACTGACCGATTACATGCAAATGTAATCCTTCAGTTACGGGGGAAAAACATCTCCCTAACCCCTTTCAAAGGGGGAATCAGATTCCCCCTTTGAAAGGGGTTAGGGAGATGTTTTTCGGGATTAGGGGGGTTGTTTCCCCCTGTAACTGAAAAGATGTGAAAAAAATCCAATTCCACCAATTTTGACTCTAATGATTTCAAGTGTTTGCGACCCATGAAATACCCCGAAAATTAATTTTTTCACACCTTCTGACCGATTACCCATTGCTGTAAATTCTTCTTGACATTATCTTTGAGTGATGTTATACTTTTAAAGAGGTGATAAAAAAATGACTTCAGAGACATACATTCAACTTCAGGAGAAATATGGTGGTAACTTTATTGCCCGTGTAGAAGACCAAGTTGTTGCTACTGGAACTACTTCCAAAGAGATGATTGAGGAAGTAACCAGAAAAAATGTTGACCAATCAAACTTAGTCTTTGAATATATTGAACCTAAAGGAACCATCTGTGTGTATTGAATTCCCCTTACTTAAAAAAATAACTCATTTAGGAATAGTCGCTGACCCGAAAGTAACCATTTCTGTATTAACTAAGTCAGGTTACCGATTCTTTTCTTTTATTCTTGATAGTGGAGCAGATTGCACTATGCTACCTCGATATGAAGCGGAACATATCGGTATTGACTTAAGTTTATGCCCTAAATACCATTCTACTAAAATTGAAGGGCAAGGAATAACTTGCTATGGTGCTAAAATAACAGTTAAAATCAGGCAGGATTTATTTCCTATCCGTTGCCTCTTCTCAGAAAAAGATACTACTCCTTACCTACTGGGTAAAATGGACATATTTGATAAATATAATATTATCTTTGACAATAAAAATGAGAAAATCCTTTTTGTTCCCATATTTTTTGAAAACAAGTAGTCCCTTCGGGGTATTGAAACAAGCCAGACTAAAGGCTGGAAGTTAAAAGTTAGAAGTAGGAAATTAGAAGTAATATGGAAGAAAAGAGAATTAGTCGATACAGCAGAAGAATAAATCTATTCAAGCAAGAATTCAAGACTAACTGGGAGATATTCAAGAAGAATAAATTAGGTTTATTTGGGCTTGGTTTACTCATATTCTTTGGGATAATGGCGGCAATCTCACCAATTATGCCATTGCTCAATGAGATGTATAAGCCCATGACCGGGGTTGACCCCAATATTTTCCAGTCAAATCCACCGTCTGGAACTCATCTTTTAGGCACGGATTTTATGGGCAGGGATATTCTTAGTCAATTAATGTATGGGGCACAAATTGCCTTTGTTATCGGTATTACGGCGGCATTAGCCGGGGTGCTGATTGGCACGGTAATTGGATTAATTGCCGGTTATTTTGGCAAAGGGATTGATACCTTACTTATGCGGATTGCAGATATTATCCTGACGCTGCCTTCCCTGCCACTTATTATTATCATAGCCGCCGCCATTGGCAAACAAAGTATCTGGATTATTGTCATCATTATTGCCTTACTTGGTTGGCCCTCAACCGCAAGGGTAATCAGGGCTTGTGTTCTGTCATTAAAGGAGCGACCTTTTGTAGATGCCGCACGGGTTGCCGGTGCAAGTGACCTGCGTATCATCTTTTGCCACATCGCCCCTAATGTCCTGCCATTATCATTTTTGTATATGACTTTTGGTGTCAGCGGGGCTATCCTGACTGAGGCAGGATTGAGTTTCATCGGTCTGGGAGACCCATCTGTGGTTAGTTGGGGGATGATGCTCCAATGGTGTTTTACTACGGGTCATACCTTCAGAGCTCCATATTGGATACTTCCTCCAGGAATATGTATTTCTATGCTTACATTTGCATTTTACCTTATAGGAAGGGCATTGGATGAGGTAATAAATCCGAGGTTAAGGGAAAGGTAGATAGGTGTTTAGGCTGTAGGCTTTTAGGCTGTAGGGGGGAAGGGGAAAGGAATTTATAGTCTTCTCCCTTCTGCCTACAGCCTAACAGCCTAAAAGCCTACAGCCTTCCCCAAGGGTGAATTAAAAAAAGGTAGATAGGTGTTTAGGCTGTAGGCTTTTAGGCTGTAGGGGGGAAGGGGAAAGGAATTTATAGTCTTCTCCCTTCTGCCTACAGCCTAACAGCCTAAAAGCCTACAGCCTTCCCCAAGGGTGAATTAAAAAGATGAATATACTTGAAATTAAAGATTTAAAGGTGCATTACAAAACATCCAAAGGCGAGTTGAAAGCGGTAGATGGTGTATCTTTTGAGCTAAAGAAAGGGGAATCACTTGGGTTAGTAGGTGAATCGGGCTGTGGAAAGACATCTGTGGCTATGGCTATTATGAAACTTCTGCCTACCAATGCCAGGATAATCTCCGGTCAAATCCTGTTTAAAGGCGAAGACTTAGTTCCTATGACAGAAAAACAGATGCAAAATATCCGCTCAAAGGGTATTGCTCTAATCTTTCAGGCGGCAATGAATGCCTTAAACCCGGTATATCGCGTTGAAAATCAAATAATTGAGGCTATTTGCGCCCATAAATCGATTAGTAAAAAAGAGGCTAAAGCACGGGTAGAGGAATTATATCACTTGGTCGGACTGGATTATAGCTTTGCCAAAAACTACCCACATGAATATAGTGGTGGAATGAAACAGCGGGCGATAATTGCTATGGCACTATCTTGCAATCCAGAGATTATTATCGCCGATGAACCTACGACGGCATTGGATGTTATTGTCCAGGACCAGATAATACGAGAAATAGTCGAGATTCAACATAAACTTGAAATGAGTCTTATTTACATCTCCCATGATATTGGGGTTATAGCTGAAACTTGTAATTATGTAGGGGTGATGTATGCCGGACAAATAGTCGAGTATGCACAGACGAAGTCGCTTTTTAAGACACCACTCCATCCTTATACTCAAGGATTACTCGCCTCTTATCCCAGCATATCTGGTGAAAAGAAGAAATTATTCTCAATCCCGGCTGAGCCGATAAACTCACTTAGTTCTGAACATAGCTGTAGGTTTTACAATCGATGTCTTCAAGGAAAGGATATTTGTAGTAAGGAAGAGCCTGTGTATCGTGAGGTTAAAGATGGGCATTGGGTTTTATGCCATCTTTTTAGTTGAGGAGTTAAGGAGTTGTAAAGTTGAGGAGTTGAAGAGCTCTGCAAACTCCTTAATTCCTCAACTTTTTAACTCCTCATGTAAGCAGTAGGAAATAGGGAGAAGGGATAAATAAAATTAATTTTCTACTCGTTCTTATTCCCTTCATCCCTATTCTTATCTCCTCATAAATGGATTTACTTCTTCATCCTTTACCTCAGGCTGACTTTCTTTTCCTTTATAGAAGATATTAGAATAATAATTGCTGTATTCATCCTTTTTTTTCGTTGAAGGAAGCTGATAGGACTGAGGTTTATCTGGTTTATCTTTTTCATACATTTTTTTATAGAGTGATTGTCCTAACCAGGGTCTGGAGGAAAATGTTTTAGAACGAACTGAAGATGTACCGTCTTGTAAAGATGTCCCATCCTGCTTAGGTTTATAAGTAGTGGTAGTCGAAGTCCCCCGGCCAGATAATAATCCGGTATTATACATTGTTGTTCCTACAGGTATTTTTCCTTTTTTAGCTTGTGAAGCGGATAATTTGCGACTGGGAAGTTTAGAAGAATAAAGAGAGTCTCCCAGTGACCTCTTCTCTTGTGCCTGTCCAGAATATGTCCATCCAAGAATAAGAACTAAGCTAATAAGTAACTTAAATCTCATTATTCATCACCCCCCTTCGTAGAATTAAAAATTATGAATTAAAAATTAAAAATTGAGGAATTAGAAAATAATTCTTAATTCTCAATTTTTAATTTTTAATTCATAATTTTTAATTCTATCATTCTCCTGTCATTGCATTTTTAAGGATATTAATCAAATCTTTAAAAGTAGCCTCTTTGGGGTTATACTTTAAAGATGATGAGACCTCTTGAACGATAATGGGCAAATCGCGTTCTTGAACTCCAAGACTGATTAGATTAAAAGGTAAATTTAGACTTGCGATAAGTTTCTCCACCAAAACTATTGATTCAAATGCCGCCCCTTCCATTGATATATTAGTTGTTTGTGTATCTAATGAATAGGCAATTTGGGCAAATTTCGGTATGTCTGTTTCTAAATTATATTCCATCACATAGGGAAGTAAAATAGCACAAACCAAGCCATGAGGGATATTATATAAAGGTCCTAATGACGAGGCTAAACCATGAACAGCACCTAATCCGGCATTGGCTAAAACCATGCCACCAAGTAACGAGGCTAACGACATATCTGTTCTGGCTTTTTTGTCCTGCCCATCTTCAACTGCCTTTTTTAAACTTGAACCGACTAATTTAATACCGGCAATAGCTAAGGCATCGGTTAATGGATTAGCAGAATTAGAGACATACCCTTCTATGAGATGAACCAATGTATCCATTCCAGAGATAGCGGTGATATTGGGAGAAAGTGTCAAAGTAAGTATTGGGTCAACAATAGCTACCTTTGCCATTAAAGAGTGGTCCCTAATGCTTTGTTTAACCTTTTTCTCTTCATTAATAATAACGGCATTATAGGTAGCCTCTGCCCCTGTTCCTGCAGTAGTTGGAATAGCGATAAAAGGTAATCCCTGTTTTTTTATCTTTCTACCTTCACGAGGCAAGCCTCCTTGATACTCAACAGACCCACCATCCTCATTAGCTAACCCGGCTACTGACTTGGCTACATCTAAGGTACTTCCACCTCCTAATCCAATGATTATCTCACATTGCGTGGTTTTAACTAATGCTCGTGCTTCATCCACCATTTTTGTTGTTGGTTCAGGGATAACATTATCAAAGAGGATTACTTCCAACTCAGCATTTTCTAAAGAGTTACGAACATTATTCAAAATACCGCTCCTTGCCATAGCCGTTTTACCGGTAATTAAACAAACTCTTTTACCAAATTTTTTTGCTTCATTGGCAACAGAGGTAACAGTTTCTTCACCAAAAATTATCTTTTCCGGAGCAATAAATTCAAACTTCAACCTTTATTTTCCTCCCTCTTCTTTTAGTGCCTCTAAATATCTCATCCTTAGATTATATAACACCTCGGTCAATATTTTACTTTCCTGCTCATTTAAATTACCTTTGGTTTTTTTCTCTAATAGGGCTAACATATCTATACTCCAACGAGTCCCTTCAAGATTTCTTTTGCTTTCATTAGTTATTGGGTCAGGGATGTCCCCTAAATGAACAAGCCCAGAGGTAGAAAGCATAAAAACAAGGTCTGTAAATTCTCCTTCTTGTGGTGATACCTGTGACATTTTCAACCTCCTTCTTTTATTAGTTTATCAATTGCCCGTAAGATTACTCTTAGGGTTTGTCCATCAAATACTACCATAAAACTTCCCCAGAATTTCAAAAAAGGGGATTTGTTAAATGTAGATTGATAACACAGAATAGAATCTAAACAAGAAGAATCTGAAACAACTTGTTGTGTAGCAACCTGTTGCGTGGCAACTTGTTGCGTAGTAAGATATTTCCGTAGAGAAGAAGTTTTTACCCCTAATTCCTGAGTTAGCCAGTCAAGAAAATCTTTTCCTTTACAAATAATAATATTTGGGGTATAACTAACAAGTAAAATCCCTAAAAAGTTAGATATAGCATAGATATAAGTAGAAGCAATTACTTGCCCAATTTTTTCAAGATAAGATTTATCAGATTCAGAAATAGAGGCTTGCCTCGTTGTAGTCAGAGCCGTGTCTCCATCTTTTAAACTCCCATTTAATATAGAAAGGGCATTATCATAAGAGAAAATCAGAAGGAGTTTTCCCATCGTCTCTCCAAGTAATCGCAGGCTTATCCCTACCATAAGTTCTTGTTCATACTCAATCAACTCATTAAGTTTATGGACAGGTATGAGCTTTACCTCAGGAATAATAGGGATAATTTTTTCTCCGGTTAATTGATATAAACAAGTAGTGATATGACCATTACCAATACTTCCAATTTCTCGTAATGCATCTAATTGGAGATTTGTTAATTGCATGGTTGTAATTATCCTTGGGATTGTGGATAAGGCTGTAGGTGTTTAGGCTGTAGGCTGTTAGTTTTGCAGACAGACTGCGAAGTCCGTATCTCTACTTCTTTATCCTACAGCCTAAATACCTATAGCCTATTACCCTAATAATTTCATCAGGGTAGATAAAAGATTTTCTGCATTAATCGGTTCTATGATGTAATCTGTTGCGCCAGATTGTATTGCTTCTCCTACATAAGATTCATATCCACTACTTCCTAAAACCAAAATTTTCACCTTTGGATTAATAGCGATAATTCTTTTTACAATTTCAACTCCCATCATATCCAGGATATTAATAATAACTAAGTCAGGTTTGAGCATTCGATATTTTTCTACCGTTTCTATTCCGCCGTTACTTTCCCAGCATTCCCCTATTTCACTTTTGAGGAGTAAATCACGGATTTCTCCCCTACGCAATGCTGAATCATGGACAATGAGAATCTTTATCATAATTGTGTATAGCAGGTGAGAAAGTGAGAAAGTGAGATTCACTTGACATCTGCTCACTTTCTCACTTTCTCACCTGCTCCCCTGCTTACTTTCTATCTTTCCTTAAATACCTTATCTATTATCTGAATAAGTTCATTAGTTTCAAATGGTTTAACACAATAATTCTTTGCCCCGGCAACCAATGCCTCATTAATTAATCCTTGATGCTCCATCGCACTAACTATAATTATTAATGCAGTAGGGTCTATCTTGATTATCCATTTAATAGTTTCAATACCGTTCATTGTTGGGTCAGGTAAGATAATATCCATTAAGACCAAATCGGGTTTTAATTCACGATATTTTTGGATAGCCGAGGTGCCGTCATAAGCCTCTCCTACTATCTCATATCCTTGTTTTGTTAAGAGTTTACGCAGGATTATTCTAATAAATTTTGAATCATCAACAATAAGTATTCTACCTCGTTTTGACATCATTATATTTTTAGTCCAAATTTTTCACGAATACCTTCTACATCTTTAATGTCTATTTTGACACTTGATGTACAATTAAATTTGTCAGTTATTTGTTTATTTGTTCCATCAGGATTTTTAACAATTAAGCTAACAATCTTACCAATGTCTGAGTTAGTTACTTTCTTATCTTTTTCTTGCTTTTTAATCTCAGGGTAAAATAGTGATATTATCCCTTGAGTATCAAAATTTTCTTTTATATCATTGAAAGATTTAGTTGTGAAACCAAACAATGGGGCAAAATATATCGCCGCTCCTCCAACTCGCTCTAACAAAATCATCAAAAATTTGACAAATATCGTATCTTTCTTATTTACCTTTAGTTTTAAATCTTTGAGGAAAGTTATCTCCATCTCGTTTTTCTCATCCTCTACCGGTGTAATTGAAAAATTTTTTTTCATTTCACCCTACCTCCTTATTAAAAATATGATAAGCCTTCTGCAAAATCAAGAAATTGTTGATTTGAACAGGCGACTAACACATATTAAATATCAAAAAATAAATATTAAAATTATATATCAAAATGTAAAATTAAATCGTAATTCGTTTTCTGTACATTACTTAATGAATAGCGAACTTCCATTTTGATTTTTAATTTGTCATTTTGCATTTTAATATTTGATATTTAATTTTTACACACTAAAATCTATTTTGCAGAATTCTAAAAATATGATTCTTCACTTTATTATAAGCTATAGTGGTATTTTACCATTAATTCTTAAATTAGTCAACATTTTTTTTGAAGGTTGTTACACCAATTTAGAAATGTCCTATTTTGTGTTAGCTAAAAGAAACTCTTTTTGTTGATATTTGCATAGATTTATCTTAAATCTCCTCCAAGGATGATCTGCTTCAGGAATATATATCTTTCTTGGTTTTAATGGTTCT
>JBDRHR010000032.1:0-12246 GCA_043816605.1 Nitrospirota bacterium | reverse complement strand
TAAATTGGTAATGTCTCAGTTATGTGGGTAGTAACTCGATTATGGTTTTTTCATAAATAAATTTCTTTTTTCGAAGGACTTAAGATGTGTAAGGCACTGATAATTTTAATGATTTAAAGGATTTAGGATGATTAATCTTTTAAAAAATCACACAGATCATTATAATCATTAAATCATTAGTATCTTACACATTTTTGGATGTCCGATTTTTCACCAATAACTGAGGGATTACTTAAATATCGTTAAATACTTTTTGGGGACAATCCGGTGACACAATACTTAATTTCCCCTTTTCCTCGTAATTATTTTAAGATTAAAAATCCTTCCAAAATCCTTTTTCTATCCCCAAAATCTTCCTTCCTACTAAATACGCAGGCAATGATTAAACGGTTTTTATTTATGTTGGTTTAAGAGAAAGTTGAGCCGAGCTGTGTGCTACGGTAAAGTCAAACTTATTAAGAAAATTCATTCCAAGCAGACCATCAATACCTGCCTCCTCTGGGAGGTCATGACATAAAACTTCAATATTATTCACTATCTCTTCCCCAACGACCAGACCAGAAATAACAAGACAAGGAGCATATTCCACTCCACTTCCAGTTATCATTCTTGCTCTGGGCAAATCGGGAGAACCTGGGTCATATCCCAAATTCACAAGAAAGGTCCTGAGGCAAAATAGTGATTGTTGCTCCTGTATCCATAATTACAGGCACATAGAATATCTCCGAACCATCTACTGAAATAATACCTACATCCAAAAATATAAGTTTCTGACTAATATCAAATTTAATAGTTGTCACAAAAGTACCTCTACATTCTCAGGGACTTTCCCTGTATAGACTATTGCTTTATTCCCTTGGAAGTTTTGTAGATTCCTGTGAACTTCACTTCTGTCTTTACTGTGAAATACTACTTTTCCTTCTTTTATCTTCGCCTGCTCAACTTCCGGAGATATAAGTAAAACCCATTCATTTTTATATAACCTTGTTATGTCTTTTATTCCCAATTGTTCATCCATTTTGTAATCACCTCCATAATTCAATCATGGAAAATTGTGGTCAGTTGCCCCCTTCTATCTTTTAACATCAGCCTCCCATCTGTAACGGTATACAATCTTTAACCACACCTCATCCCACGATTTCCATTCTAACAAATTTCATAAATAATGTCAATATCTTTTCTGTAAATTCCGGTGACACAATCCTTAATTTCCCCTTTTCCTTGTAATTATTTTAAGATTAAAAATCCTTTCGAAATCCTTTTTCTATCCCCAAAATCCTCAATTATACTATTTTTCTTTTTTAGAAGGTAGTTTTACGATGTCATTGAGCTCAATAAATCTTAAAGTCATAGGTGTGATTATTATTGCTTTGGAGATTTCAGGGGCAACTTCTAATATCTTAATCTTTCCTATTGATTTGGTGGGTTCTTTTTGGTCTAACTCCCCTACCCTTTCCCATACCTCAAGGATTTGGTCAGGCTTTAAACCATGCGTCTTACCTAAGTTGATAATTACCTTATTATCCGTTAGTTTCATTATGACCCCTTGAATAGGAACGGCAGATATTACCTTTTCAGCTAAAAATGACGAGGCTTTAATTAGTTTATCCTTACCTTTAATCGGAAGGTCTGCGGTTAATATCTTTTTGACGGTGTTAAGGTCAATCAATTCGGCAATAGTTTCAACCATTTCTTTATCTTCATTTACCTTTATCCAGAGTGCCAATTTAGCCCCTAAATTTTGTCCCACATTGATTACATCCTTTTCATCATTTAAGATAAGCATTTCATCTATGACGGTTATCTGTGGAAACTGTTTTAATAGGGAAATCAACATTCTCATGGCAACATCTTCTATGCCATAATGAATATAATTACCTGCATATCCACAAACAACTAAGGTTATTTCCGATTTAGGGATTTGGGTTATTTTTTCTTTGCGAACCAATGAGACTTCATTTTCAAAGTAGAGTTTTTCAAGTCTGTCTTTTGCCTCAAGGTTATTTGGGTCTAATTCCACTACCTTCATTAATTCTTCTATGGCTAATTGTTTTTTGCCTTGGAGTTCATAGAGTTTAGCCATAGATAATCTTGTCTTTGGATTTTGTGGGTCGAGTAAAATAGACTTTTTGAATTCATAAGTAGCTAATGTGAGAAGTCCTTCTTTGAAATGATTTTCCGCACTAATTGAATGTTTTTCGCTACCTTCTTTTCGCCAGATTGATGAGACCTTTGTTGGCGCAAGTTCCAAAACAATCCTTTCCTGATGAAATAATGCCGGCTCATCTTCAGGGTCTAAAGATAACGCCGTCCCAAATTCATTTAACGCCTCTTCAAACCTGCCTGATTTTTCATAGGTAACACCTAAGGTATAATGGGCTAATGGATTAGTAGGTGTAATGTTGACTAATTTTTCCTGGAGTGGTAAGGCATCTTTATACCGGCCAATGGTTAAATATAATAGACTCAATTGAGTTAAGGTAGTAGCATTTTTGGGGTTTAAGTTAGCTGCCTTTTTATATTCCGAAATCGCCTTATCAAAGAGACCCTCTTGGAAATACAACTTCCCTAATTTAATATAAGAAGTCTCATCTTTGGGTCTAATCTTTTTCGCTTGATTAAAGTAGGAAATAGCCTTTTGAGCATCATTCAAATCTTTGAAATAAATTGAGCCTAAATTAATGTAAGTTTGAAAATGGGTCGGGTCAATCTTTAGGGTTTTAATATATTCGTTAATGCTGTCTTTGAGTTCTTCTTTCTTGTATAAGGTATTAGCTAAGTTAAAATGTGCCTCCGGGTGAACCGGGTCTAACTCAATTGCCTTTTTAAGGGTTGTTTGGGCTTTGACCAAGAGATTTTGTTTTTCATAGCATATCCCTAAATTGATATAGGCATCAACATAGTTTTCATCTAAGGCAATAGCCTTTTTGAATGAATCAATTGCTTCTTTAAATAATCCTTTTGATTGATATGCCTTACCGAGATTAAGGTAGGCAGATTTGTAGTAAGGGTTAAGGGTTATGGCTTGTTTATATTCGATAATAGCTTCTGAATACTGGTGGTTGGATAGATACTGATTTCCGTTAAAAAAATAATTCTCTGCATCAAGACTTGCTGCCTTCAGAGTTGAGAAGGTTTGTCCTTGACTCAATACAAATATAACAAGAAATATTATTAGTCTTGAGTAGAAAATCCGAGTGATTGAATTACTCCTTTTCGACTTTTGAAGCTTGCCCCGTTGAGACTTGCTTCGTTGTAGATTCATTCTTTGATTCTAACTTTCCCTCAACGAGGCAAGCCTCTATACCGGCTATTTTTTTGTTGAGGTTAGCGATATCAGCCTGAACTTTATTAATCCGTTCAGTTACACGGTCATCAATTTGTTCTTGCCATTTCTTTGCTTTAAACTCTAACCAATTCATTAAATCCTCTTCACGACCTTTTTCTTTATCCTCTAATCTACGCAAAATATCAAATAGCAAATTCTGCCTTTCTTCTTCTTTACTTGTCAAAGTAGATAATTTACTTGTTATTTCTTCCCTTAATGTCTCTTTTTCCTTTGTTAAACTCATAATAGTTTGAGTATCTTTATCTCTTATGAATCTGTATTCTTTAGATTCGCGATGATGTCGTTTAGCCTCTATATAAAACAGGATAAGAAACATTACTATCGCCACACAACCTATTAATGAGAATATAATTTGTAAAATCTGGACCATAAGTTTCTCCTTATTATTTTGTACAAGTTTTACAACTTGAGGTGTTACCTCTTATTGAATTACAGGTACTACACCCTGAACCTGACGAAGAACCAGCTATCCCAAACAATGAAATTAATCGTTTTATATCAGCAGACGCACATTTAGTACATCTGATTAACTCATTAGGTGTTCTCACTAAAACATCAAATTTAATTCCACAATTTATACATTGATATTCGTAGATAGGCATAGGATTGTCCAAGCAAAACTTTTGCTTTTAAAACTATATCATAAAGAGTTGAAAATGTCAAGAAATTTTTGTTTGCAAATAAATCCAAAATTTGATATAATACCTTTTGATGTCTAAAATTCTATTTATTATAAAAGTTTTCTTATCCATATCCTCGGGCATACTTTTAGTTCTTGCCTTTCCTCCTTTTAATCTATCAGGATTAGCATTTATTGGATTAGTGCCGTTGTTAGTGGTTTTAAAGTTAGAAGAAAAGTTACTCAAGAATTTTATTTTTAGCTTCATTACAGGTATTATTTTTTTGGGAGGATTGCTTTATTGGATAGCCGGGATAAAACTTTATCAAGTGCCGCCATGGATGTTAATTATTGGCTGGATGCTAATTGCGACTACATTTGGTTGTTACTTTGGAGTTTTTGGCTTGATAATTAAATTCCTTGATGTGAAAATGGGGATAGTAAAAAAAATAATTATTGTCCCCATTTTTTGGGTAGCTCTTGAATTTATTCGTTCTATTTTTCCTTTAGGTGGCTTTCCCTGGGGAATATTAGGTTACTCCCAGTATCAAAATCTTATGCTTATTCAAATAGCCGACATTACAGGTGTTTTTGGCATCTCTTTTCTTATTCTTTTAGTCAATTCGTGTATTACGGTCACCTTATTTCAGATATTTCAAAAACCTGCAAAGTGGTCGCTAACCCAATCACCTATGAAAAGGCAATCTTTTCCTTGCTATTTTCGGATTCCTTTTGCTTTACACCTTTGTCTTTTAACACTTGTTGGTTGCTATATTTATGGATTTATGGTTATGCGGGAAAAATTACCTTTACCTGATTTAAAGATAGCGATTATTCAAAGTAACATTGATACAAAGGAAAGTTGGGATTGGGCAATTACTCAAGAACAGATATTGCAAGGATTAATTCATTTAACACAAACTACAAAAAGTCAACAACCATCTTTAACTATCTGGACTGAAACTGCTGTTCGTGATTCACCCTTACTCTTTGATTCTTTAAGAGACAAACTATCTTCTTTAGCCAAGGATATGCGGACTAATTTACTTATTGGTGCTCCGCATATTGAATTTAAAAACACAAAAACCCAATATTACAATAGTGCTTTTTTGTTTTCAGATGCAGGTGAAATAATTGGTCGGTATGACAAAATCCATCTTGTGCCTATTGCCGAGAGGCTTCCTTTAGAAGATATTTTCCCCATTGTCCGAAACTTATTTCCTCAAGCGGGGTATTATTTACCTGGTAAGGAATTAACTGTTTTTCAAAGCCCCGTAAGGTTTAATGTGCTTATCTGTTTTGAGGGAATATTTGGTGATTTAACCAGAAGATTTGTCCAAACAGGCTCGCATGGTAGTGGTGCCCAATTTATAGTTAATATTTCAAATGATGCCTGGTTTAAAACCACTGCCTCTTATTATCAACATTTCAGTATGGACATATTTCGGGCAATAGAGAATAAAACCTATTTTTTAAGGGCAGGCAATACCGGTATTTCTGCGGTCATTACTCCTTATGGTAATATTAAAGAAATTCTGGATATAGGTAAAGAAGGAGTGATTATCTCCAAAATTTCACCTATGAATAAAAATACATTTTATACAAGATATGGAGATGTATTTGCTTGTCTCTGTCTTATTATAAGTGTGTGGCTGTGGATATTGGGGATAGCAAAAAACACTATTTCTCGAATGCCTCTGAGGTAATCTCTCAGAAGGTGTGAAAAAATCTATTTTTCAACGATATTTAAAAAATTTCTGCCTGCAAATACTGAACTTACAAACTTTATTTTACCCTAATTTCAATTTTTTCACACCTTCTCAGTTATCAAGGGGGAAAAGGGTTCAGGATTCGATGGTTCAAGGGTTCAAGTGTTTGTTTTCCCTTATTTCACTTGACCCCTCGACCCCTTAACCCCTTGAATCCTTTTAATGAATTTTTCCATATTTCCCCCGAAGACTGACCCATTATCCTTTCCCTGAAAAAATGGTTGACATAAACCTGATTTTATGATATTCTTTCACCATCTGGATATGATTGAAATAAAAGATTTAAGAAAGAATTATTCTAATTTTGCCCTAAAGGGGATAAACTTAAAGATAAACGAAGGTGAATATTTTGTTATTCTTGGACATACAGGTTCAGGGAAGACAACTCTTTTAGAGATTATTGCGGGATTGGTGCAATCGGATGAAGGTAAAATCTGGTTAAATGGGAAGGAAATTAGCCATCTGCTACCGGAAACTCGCCAGATAGGTTTTGTCTATCAAGATTATGCCTTGTTCCCTCATCTATCGGTTGTTGAAAATATTAAATTTGGTCTAAAACTAAAAAATTTGGCAAAACAGATAATAAATGAGCGGGTATCTAATATGATGGATTTACTCCATATCGCTCATTTAGCCTCTGCCTATCCGAAAACACTAAGTGGCGGGGAGGCTCAACGAGTAGCTTTAGCCAGGGCTTTAGTCATCCAGCCACAAATTCTGCTTTTAGATGAACCATTATCTAATATAGACCCAAATTTAAGACAACAGATACAATCAGAATTAAAGAGAATTCATCAGGATTTGAGGATAACTACTATCCATGTTACCCATAATTTTGATGAGGCGATTGCTTTAGCTGACCGTATAGGAGTTATGCATCAGGGAGAAATATTGCAGGTGGGCAGTCCTATGGAAATATTTAATCAGCCATGTTCAGAGATAGTGGCTCGGTTTGTAAGTAGAAAGTTGAAAGTTGAAAGTTGAAAGTAAGAAAGAGGCAGGGGAGAGTGGAGAAGACAGGAAGCAGTAGGCAGGAAACTATGATTTGTTATTCTTAACTGCCTACTGCTTCCTGCCTACTGCCTACTGAACAAGGAGGAGAGAAACATTGGAGGATAATTATGGTCGAACAATAGATTATCTACGGGTTTCTATTATTGATTGGTGTAATTTACACTGTATCTATTGCCAACCGGAAATGCAGAAAAGAACCCATTACGAGATTTTAAGTTATGAAGAGATAATAAGGATTGTCCGATTAGCCGTACAATCAGGGATTAAAAAAATAAGAATTACAGGTGGAGAGCCTTTGATGAGAAAGGATATAACCTTTTTTATAAAGGAGCTTTCCAAAATCGCCGGCATTGAGGATTTGGCGATGACAACTAATGGCATCCTTTTAGCTAAATATGCCTGTTCCTTGAAAGAAGCAGGGTTACAAAGATTAAATATAAGTTTAGATTCTTTGCAGGCAAAAAGATATGAGGAAATAACCCAGGGTGGGGTATTGGAGCAGGTTCTTCTGGGGATGAGTGAGGCTTTTAAAGCTAATTTTAGCCCTATCAAGATAAATATGGTGCCCATGAAAGGGATTAACGATGATGAACTGGAGGATTTTGTTAGACTTACAATTGAAAAACCGGTTCATGTCAGATTTATTGAACTTATGCCTATGAATCATAATCCTTTGTGGAAAGAAAGGTATTTCCCTGTTTCGCAGATTAAAGAACGGTTGAAAAAGTGCTTTGCCTTAAAACCGGTTAGTGATGTTAATGTCTGCAACGCCTCGGGAAGCGGTCCTGCCGAATATTACCAGATTGATGGGGCTAAAGGATTAGTAGGATTTATCAACCCTATCAGTGAGCATTTTTGTAGCCGATGCAACCGCTTGCGACTTACCCCAGATGGTAAAATCAGACCTTGTTTAGAAAGTGATACAGAAATTGACATAAAAACCCCTATACGTTCCGGTCAATCTGATGAGGAGATAAAAGAACTTTTATTAGCTGTAGTCAAACTTAAACCTGGAAGACATCAATTTACTTCAAAAAGGGTTGGATTGCGTCAGATGTCAGCTATTGGGGGATAAAGTAGGAAGTAGGAAGTTTATAAAGTTATAAAGTTATAAAGTTATAAAGTTTATAAAGTTATAAAGTTTATAAAGTTATAAAGTTATAAAGTTATAAAGTATAAAGTTATAAAGTATAAAGTTTATAAAGTATAAAGTTTATAAAGTTAGGAAGTAGGAAGTTAGGAAGTAGGAAGGGAGGAAGTAGGAAGGGAGGAAGTAGTAGATAGGGAGAAGGGGGTAGGGTGTTTTAGATTCCTTTCCCTCCCCCTTTCTAACTTTCTACTTTATAACTTTATACTTTATAACTTTATAAACTTTCTACTTTATAACTTTCTAAACTTTCTACTTTATAACTTTCTACTTTATAACTTTATAAACTTTCTACTTTATAACTTTCTACTTTATAACTTTATAAACTTTCTACTTTATAACTTTATAAACTTTCTACTTTATAACTTTATAAACTTTCTACTTTATAACTTTCTACTTTATAACTTTATAAACTTTCTACTTCCTACTACAAAGGGGATGATGGAAATTAAGAATACACAGATAGCCAATATATTCAATCGTATGGCGGATATATTGGAATTTAAAGGGGAAAATTCGTTTAAGATTAATGCCTATCGTAATGCGGCACGGGTAATTCAAAACCTGACTGAGGATATTGAAATTCTGGCTAATGAAGGGAAATTGCGAGAGATTCCAGGAGTAGGTGAGGGAATTGCCAAGAAGATTGACGAGTATATTAAAACAGGCAGGATGACAAGGTATGAAGAGGTTAAGACCGAGATACCGGAGAGTTTAATAGATTTATCCGGCATTCAAGGATTAGGACCAAAAACGCTCATGTTAATTTACAGAGAATTAGGCATAAAAAATCTGTTAGATTTACAACGGGCAATAGAAAATGGCTCCTTAGCTAAATTACCTCAAATGGGTGAGAAAAAAGTAGAAAACATTAAACAGGGTGTTAAATTATTCCAGGCAAGCAGGGAAAGAATCTTACTTGGGTTTGCCTTGCCTGAGGTTTGGGGATTGATTGAGGAGTTACAGAAATTTCCAGAGGTAACTAAAATTTCACCTGCCGGCAGTCTGCGTCGGTCAAAAGAGACCGTCGGCGATATTGATATTTTAATTACAGGTGGAAATAAGACAATTGATTATTTTGTCCATTTACCTCAAGTGAAAAGTATTTTATCCGCAGGAGAAACTAAAGGGTCAATAATTACTGAAGATGGGATGCAGGTTGATGTGCGTGTTGTCGAGGAGGATTCTTTTGGTGCGGCACTTCAATACTTTACCGGCTCAAAGGCACATAATATTAAACTTCGGGAGATGGCTAAGAAAAAGGGGTTGAAGCTCAATGAATATGGCGTATTTAAAGGGGAAGAGAAGATTGCAGGAAAAAGCGAGGAGGATGTGTATGCGGCACTGAATTTACCCTGGATTCCTCCGGAAATACGCGAGGATTCAGGTGAAATAGAGGCGGCAATTAATCATAATCTTCCAAAGTTAGTTCAACCTGATGATATTCAAGGGGATTTACATGTCCATACAAATTGGTCTGACGGCTCTTCCTCCATTGAAGAAATGGCACTTTATGCTAAAAGTTTGGGATATAAATACATTGCTATTTGCGACCATTCACAATCAGTGAAATATGCCGGCGGACTTACGGAAGATGAATTATTACGCCAGATTGAGGATATTGCTGAACTAAATGGAAAACTTTCTGGAATTAGGATTTTAGCCGGAAGTGAAGTTGACATAAAACAGGATGGAACATTAGATTACCCTGATTGGATATTAGAAAAACTCGATATTGTTGTTGTGGCAGTTCATATTGGGTTTAAACACAATGTTACGGAAAGGATTTGTCGGGCAATGGAACATCCATTAGTGGACATAATTGCCCATCCCACAGGAAGACTAATTTCAAGCCGTGAGGGGTATATAATCGACCTTGAGAAGATTTTAGAAAAGGCAAGTCAGACTAAGACGGTGCTTGAGATAAATTCCTATTATGAGCGGCTGGATTTGAATGATATAAATTGTAAGCGGGCAAGTGAATTAGGCTGTAGATTTGCCATTGACACCGATTCCCATCACCTGCAACATTTATGGATGATGAAATTAGGCGTTGGCGTAGCCAGAAGGGCATGGTTAAGTAAGGATTTAATTATCAATACCCAGCCTTTACATAACCTATTACTCAAAAGGAGTATTCGCAATGAATAATCGGTTTTACCTTCAATGGCATATTACAGATGCCTGCAATTTTCGTTGTCGGCATTGCTATCAGGATAATTTTACCCCCAATGATGAGATGGATTGGGCTTGCCTCAAAGCCATAAGTGACAATATCCTTGACGCCCTTAATCGCTGGAATAAACAGGCAATCATCACCATTACCGGCGGTGAACCATTTCTGAAAAAGGAGTTTTTTAACCTATTGACTTACTTAGACAATCAGCGTGAAATCGAGGAATTAATCATAATTACCAATGGAAGTCTGATTACCCAAAAAACGGTGGATTCCCTTAAAAAGCTCCGTAAAATTAAAAGGATTAAACTATCACTGGAAGCCACTAACCAGGAAAAGAACGATTTTATCCGGGGAAAAGGTAGTTTCCAAAAGACATTGGAGGCAATTGAGCTTTTAAAAAATGATTTTGAGGTTATTCTTATGTTCACTATTTCTAAGTACAACTTAGATGAGGTGCCAAAATTATTCGATTTTTCTTTATCCTTAAATACTAACGGATTTATTATTGAGCGATTTATCCCCTTAGGTCAAGGCAAACAGATGCAGGAATATCTTTTAGACTCCCGTGATTGGCAAAAATTAGTAAATATGGTTTTAAAATTTTGCCGGTATGAATGTCTGGAAGAGAATATTTTACCCATTAAGGCATTCTGGATAACAGGCTCGCCTGATAAATGGGATGGGAAAACACCACAGCTGTCAGGGGCGACTTGTGCGGTTGGTCCTGATAACTTATGTCTGATGAGTCGAGGTGAGGTCTATCCCTGCCGAAGATTCAATCTCAGTTTAGGAAATCTCCAGAATCAAGCCCTTAACGAGGCAAGCCTCTTTGAGTTAGTCCGGGACTCCAAAATTCTTTTACAACTCCAAAACAGAAAGAATCTTAAAGGTAAATGCGGGCAATGTTTAATTCCTGATTGTTTTGGCTGTCGTGCTTTAGCTTATTCATTAACCGGCGATTGTTTTGGAGAGGATACACAATGCTGGAGAAAGGAGAATAAGACATATATGTCCTATAAGTCCTATTCTTCCTCAGAATTAGTTGTTATTAAAGAAGATACAGGGCAAAGATTAGATGTTTATTTGACTAAAAAATTAGGATTATCCAGGGTTAGAATTCAATCGCTAATTAAATCTAATGCGGTAATTTTAAATGCTAACCCGGTTGTAAAACCACACCAGATGATAAAATGTCAGGACAGGATAAAGGTTGATTTACCTCCAGTTGAAGATTTTACTATTCCTGCCGAAAATATTCCATTAGAGGTTTTATATGAGGATGAGGATTTGCTCGTAGTGAACAAACCGGCAGGGATGATAACTCATCCTACCCATAAGATAAAATCCGGCACATTGGTTAATGCCTTATTGTCGCATACGAAGGGGAAACTTTCAGCAATTGGTGCTCCTCTTCGACCCGGTGTAGTCCATCGTCTGGATAAGGATACCTCCGGGGTAATAGTCGTGGCTAAGAATGACCGGGCATACTGGGGATTAGCCCGACAATTCAATGCCCATACAATTAACAGGGTTTATTTTGCCTTAATCCATGGGATTATAAAACAGGATAAGGGGGAAATAAATGTTCCCATTGGGAGAGCATTTAAAGGTGGTTTAGAAATGAAGGCAAAAGGAAGGCTATCCAAAAAGGCAATTACCTATTTTAATGTCCGGGAACGGTTTGATTCGGGATATTCACTATTAGAGGTAAAATTAGGTACCGGTAGAACTCATCAAATCCGAGTTCATCTAAATTATATTGGACATCAAATAGTAGGAGATAAACGGTATGGTAAAAAGAGAGCGTCGGGAATGAAGAGGCAAGCCCTTCACGCACATTTACTCGGATTTGAGCACCCTATTTCTAATAAATACTTAGAATGGACATCCCCTATGCCAGATGATATAGCCCAGTTTATAAAAGAATTGTAACTATTTAGCCAAGTGAAGCTACTCCGTTTAGTTAATTGAAAGCTGACTGTAAACTGTAAAATTGATAATGGAAAATTGAAAATTATATCATTTACACATTCTCATTTTACATTTTTTATTTTACAGTACCCATTTTACAGTTTTATCACCCGTTTTATCAATTACTACTTCAGATGGCTAAATAGTTACAAAGGATTAAAGGGAGTAGGGAATAGGAGGGAATAGGAAAAACAGGAA
>JBDRHR010000031.1:0-4228 GCA_043816605.1 Nitrospirota bacterium | reverse complement strand
AGGTCGTTCACTTCAACTGGTTCATCAGGTTCGTCATTAATTTTCTCTTGGTTGATCTCAGACTGTGTTTTCTGTTTTACTGGCTCTGGAGCAATGGTCAACCTTCCATTCTTTACCATCGGAGATGCGCACCCCGGGCAGCACATTAACGAGGCAGGAACGCCTGATAGATTCTCACAATTATTATCATAACAATTCCAACGCCATTTCTTCCAGGGGTCAATCAGCTCCAGGAAATTTCCCCTTGGTGTTTGATTGGGGTCGTAAAACTTGGTTGTGATGTGTCTAACGCCTTTACAATTATTACAGATTACTTTTTGCCCTTCCATGCTAACCTCCATGTCTCCCATTTATTTTTTAATTCAACGGCCAAGAAACGTAACTTCTAAACCCAAGTTTGGTCGCCGCACAGTCCAAAACACTCATCCCATAAAACTGATTCCCGTTTAACTGTAATAGATCTTTCTCTGGGTAATATTCTTCCCACAAATAAGCTATACCTCTCCACGTTTCTCCCCTAAAAATCCGCCAACAAACAACCCTTATCGCCCTATAAAGGGTCATGTCTATCTGCCATCCGTAATCAGCATTAAGGGAAATCATAGCTAACCTCCTAACGATTTGAGAAACTTATTAGTTCGCTCAAGGATCTTTTTTTCATCCTTGCTTGGTTCTTCTGGGAATGGAGCTTCGTCTAAACCATCTGTAATTGAAAACACTTCACCCTTAGGAGCTTTACCGAGAAAGGTTTCATTTGGTACGGATGATTTACTTTTAAACACCAGCCAACCACCAATTAAAACCCCAAGCATGGTTATAAACGAACTAAGTGCAAATATTATTAATATTGTCCAATCCATTTATTTTTCCTCGACTACCTCTCTTTTATTTTTCTTTTTAAATTTACCTACTGGTGCTGGTGGTAAATAACCCTTATCTACTAATTCCCTAAGCACTTTAACTCCTGACGCTATGCGTTCTTTTTTAGTCCACGATTTCCATACAACTTCCTGTTTCATGATACTTCCTCATTGCTTTTCCAATTTACATAATTCATCACCAAAAACTGAACGTACTATGCATATAGCTTGATCTTCGCAGTTACCGCAAGTTTTTGGATGGGTATCGTTTTTTACTTCAACTCGTAAACGTATATTATTTATCATGTTAGACATTGGGCAGATGATTACATCTGCCCGCATACGGTTATGGTCTATGGCTCTAAGAATTAGCGCCACATCACGTTCAACTCTTGAATAAAAAACATGTGAATAATTACTTTTACCAAAATATTCATCAATCGCACGTTTTTCAAAATTTATAATTTCCTGAGCAGTTGTTCCACGGCTACCATTGTTTTTAACTTCATAATAAGATATAATAAGAATTTTAGTTATTTCGTCTATAAGTTTATTATTCATTTCTCCTCCACACTAAACGCATTGCTTCGAGCATCGCTCATCCAAGAACAATGTGTCAATAAACTGTGAATCAGTCCACCTATGGCAAACACTGAAGGGCAGTCTCGTTTAAACTCCCTTAAATCATTCTTTAATATTTCATTCTCGCCAAAGTATAGCCTTAATTGCCCCGGAAGTAAACAACTTTTTAATGCCCTGAGATACTGGTCAAAAATCATGGGAGTGTACATGTCAACCGGAGGCGTGATTAATAATGCATTGTTTTCGTGTCCATACTTTCTTGCGAGCTTATCATTGAATAGGGCAACCGTGGTCTGAAATCGCTCGCAATCCCCATAAAAGACCTTTAACAGGTCAGGATGAATACCATACCCGTACTTCTCTCTTAACTCTATACACTTATTGAGTAGTGTGCCTATGTCTTTTGACTGGAACTCATCTAATAACAGGAACTTTGCATCAATTGGTTTGTAATGTTCAAGATCTTTGTCCGGTCTGACTATGCCTAAAATGCAAATATAGCCTGGCGCGCCTGAGTCTTTGTCCTGAACCTCAGATGGGTAACCAATACAGCCATAAATCTCATGATATAATCGTCCTGTTTCAATATCCTCAAACCAGAACGGTCTCTCGACCAATGGCTGATTAGTAACAGCAGCCTCATCAGTCCTGGCTAATAATATTTCCCAAGGATGATCGTGGGTAACTATGCGTATTTTACTTTTTGCCACTTTTACCTTTTTATTATCCTTTCGGTGCAAGCGCTGTGTTGATTAATGGGTTAATCCAACCTTGGCCAGTTACAGACGAAGTGGATGCTGTCGATCTTTCCTTAACTATCTTTTCCAATTTTACCTTAATTTTCTTAAGGTGACTACCTTTTTGAGAAGTTGTGACTACCTTTTCATTTTCAAGGTGACTACCTTTTTCACAAACTACACCAACCACTTTTCCAAACTTGGTGATTTCAAAGGGTAAGTCCTGTAACTCTCTGCTTAGATTCTTTTTTAATTCTTTTATGTTTACCTGTCTCATTCTGGGTAGTCCTCAAATTGGCAATCGTCCAGAAAATTAGAATGCCTGATTACACCAACCAGGGAATATCTAACCGAGTCTATACAATCATCAAACTGCTTAACGATTAATGGTAGTATATCATTGGTTTGTTTATCTATTTTGTATTTATATAGCCTGAAGTCTTCTGCGGTATGTGTGCATCTTTCGTGAACTACAATGCGTTTAAATCCTTTCATGACTGAGATTCCATCCTCAACCGAACCAGGCCATTTCTCAGCAGCAGATACATCAAATCCCCTACGTTTTAAATGACTTATAGTTTCTGGTCTTGCGCTATCTGCCTTGATAGGCCATGACCTGATACCGGGAATATTATCAAGCAAGTCAGGCGTATTGTCTAATTCCACACCTATCCCCCATACCTCGTAGTCTATATATAGGCAATTATCCTGTATCCAACATCGTATAGCGGCGGTTGGAGACTGAGCAAAACCAAAGTCCAATCCATAATAAAGCCTTGTGTCGGCTGGAGGCGCTCCAAATGTTTCAACTGATACTCTCCCACGAAAGATTACAGCATCGCTTATTTGCCTACAAGAGCCCTCCCAAACATGTTGATATGCCTCTGGGTCAATAGATAGCATATACCGTCGTTCAGCGTCTAATACGGCAGGAAAGTATGGATTATCCTGCCAGCCTACTTTTTCAATAACACTATTTGGTGGTGTATGGGTAACAAATCGTTTATATGTAGGGTCTGTGTCCTCATCGGGGTTGAAGCTTATCCAGATTTCAGAGTTTTCTTTTCGTATAGTGGGGATTAAGATTTCCCAACTGTTTTCAGAGATTGCCTGAGCTTCTTCCACCCATGTTATATCTACACCTTCTGTTGATTTTATCTCCTGGATTGAGTGCCGTAATCCTTTGAAAATAAACTGTGAACCAGCCGTGCTTGTTATCTCTGTCCGGGTTATATTAAACCAGTCAGATAATCCTAAATCATGTATTCTGTCAGAGAGCAATCTATGCACTGAATCAGCTATTGACGATTGAAATTCACGTGTACATAATAATCGTAACGGCTCTGAATACGCTCTGGCTATTAGAGCTGTAGCGAATGAAAAAGATTTAGCCCCGCCTCTCCCGCCATAATAAATTTTATACCGTGCAGGCTTGAATAATCCTTTAAACTTAGGTGGTAGTTTAACTTCAATTTCTTCATTCTTCAAAAGATACCTTCAGGCCGGGTGGTAGTGTTATTTTATTATCAACATCCTGCTTATCGCGCCACCCAAACATATTCATCATCATTTTCCATGTAAACGAAGCGTTGTAGCGGTCTTGAGCTGCGTTTATTATTATAAGCTGTTTCTGCTTTTCCTTCGCAACACTATAGGCGTCATTAAATTCCGGGTATTTTGCAACCCATTTATGCAGACAATCTTTTGAAATTCCGATACTTAGACAAAAATTAATAATAAATAGTGGATCATTAGCTTTTCCATCTGAGTCTATGGCAGGTATGTCAAAATAATCTATAATAGCCTTGCAGTATTCTGGCTTATACTTAGTAGGTCGCCCGACCGGCGCTGGTTCTGGCTTTAATTTCTTGCCTGCCATCATCTAATCCTCATCATCTATCACATTATTTTGATAAATCATAACCTTTTTCTTCCATACATTTATTTAACTTCTTCCCTTTATAATATTTATAACCCCAATATCCGATCACAACTGGGAATATAATATACACAGGGCCGAATATAAACCAATCGCTTTGCGGGTAATTA
>JBDRHR010000030.1:0-10946 GCA_043816605.1 Nitrospirota bacterium | reverse complement strand
AAACGGAATTGTGCCATATTCCCCCTTTGAAGGGGGTTAGGGGGATGTTTTCCCCTGCGTAACTGACCGATTATGTTTTTTTAATTCCTCAGTTATTGGTGGAAAATATAAAAAGGATTCAAGAGGTTGAGGGGTCAAGTGGAATAAGGAAAAACAAACACTCGAACCCTTGAACCCTCGAATCCTGGACCCCTTTTCTCCCCCTGATAACTGACCGATTACATTTTTTTTACAATTCAGACATCTGATTTACCACAAAGGCACGAAGGCACAAAGGGACACTAAGTTTAATTTCAAAAATGGAATTTAGGCTTTAGCCTTTCATAACACACCCCTACCCCTCTCAAGAGGGGATGAAATCCTAAAGGATTAACTCCAATATTAATCTTCTTCTGTTAGTTCGTCATAAGTAATAA
Source organism: Nitrospirota bacterium (assembly GCA_043816605.1). Classification (GTDB taxonomy): domain Bacteria; phylum UBA9089; class CG2-30-40-21; order CG2-30-40-21; family SBAY01; genus JBDRHR01. Next base: position 10,530 of record JBDRHR010000030.1, on the reverse strand, counting down.
GTTGAATCCCGAGTTCCCGGCAAAGTAATATCCCTGTTTTTTCCATAGTTACTGCCACAAACAGAAGTTTTGGCTTTATTTTTATCTTTTCGGTGTAAAATTGACCTATTTTATAGAGGCGTTCCACATGAGCAGAATCAGCCGAAGATTTTATTTCAACAAGGTAATGTTCTCCATTACGCATCAAAAGATCTACTTGAATTTCTGCATTTGGTGCCCCAACCATTCCTTCTTTATCTTTAGCCTTCCATTCAGAAACCTGGGCAATTTTAAGGTCTTTCAAAAGTAGTTCTTGTAAAGTTTTCCTGATAGTTACCTCTGCCTCTGTTCCCCATCTTGCCCCGATAGTTCTAATACTCATACCCATTTTTTCTACAGTTTTGGTAAGTAATGCAGTTGCCTTACTTTGTTCTTCAAAGCGATTATTGGTTTCTTCCCTGTGGAGACGAATCTCTTCCCGTTGAGCGTCAAACCGTTTATTAGATTCTTCTCTGGCAATACGCATTTCTTCTAATATTCGTGCAAAATCGTCTTTGGTAGCAAATGTATCCAGCAAAATAGTATAAATTTCTGTTTTAAACCGGCTGTCTCTTTTTAACAAAACAGGTAAGAGACTCAAGATATGTCTTTCTTCTTCTTTTATTAGTGAACTATGCATTTAAATAACCTCATCTTTGTAGCAAACTTATAACGAATATCTTCTAATCAATTTTGAGAGCCTTCTTAATTTCTATGATAACATTTTCAGGAAAGGATGTCAATCTTTTTTTTACAATTTTTGTAATCGGTCAGTTATCAGGGGGGATAGAGTTTGTAGTAACCGCATTTATGCGGTTATTTGCCTTAAATCTACCCGCTAAAGCGGGTTACTACGAACAAATTTCCCCCAAAGACTGACCGATTACCAATTTTTTGCAATTCAAGCATTAGACATCGGATTTACCACAAAGGCACGAAGGCACAAAAGAACACTAAGTTTAATTTCAAGAATGGATTTTAGGCGTTAGCCTTTCATTACACACCCCTACCCCTCTCAAGAGGGGATTTATGGAGAATGAAATCCGAGGAGAAGGGGGAAGATGGGGAAATGGAGAAAAAGATTTAAGGGTTTATTTCTCTAATTCCCCCCTTTCTCCATCTCTCCTTGTCTTACACCCTTTTCTAATACATAGCCTGAACGCTTATGAGGCATTCGGGAAATTCGTAGAGTCTTGTAGAATAAGGGGAAGTAGAGGGTATGGAAAAATTTTTCCCCCAAGCAAACATAGTAAAAACAAGGGTTTAACTTTTTAAGAAGGTATTCAGTAAGAAAATTCACCCCGAGGTAAAACAAAGGATAAATTATCACGCAAAGACGCAAAGAACGCAAAGGAAAACAAGAGAGAATTGTGGTTGTGTATAAAAATGTTAAGATGGAATTCAGAATAGTTAACAACCTTTGAGTTTTCATTCTTGGTGAACTTTGCGCCTTTGCGAGAGAAAAAATTATCGAATTCCTCAAAAAGCCTATTCCCCGAATGCCTCTTATGAAAATCAGTTGCATTTAATTTAACTATATGATATACTTAAATCGTGGAAAAGGTAATCTGTTCTAATCGGAAGGCACGCTATGAATATGAGATTTTAGAGACTTTTGAGGCAGGAATTTCCCTTAAAGGCACAGAGGTTAAATCGTTACGAAATAGTCAGGCAAATTTAACAGATAGTCTGGCACGGGTAGAAAAAGGAGAGGTATTTTTATTCAATTGCCACATAAGTCAATATCCGTTTGGTAATATTGCTAATCATGAGCCGACACGAGTCCGTAAGTTACTTTTGAAAAGACAGGAAATTAACCGCTTAATAGGCAAGACACAGGAAAAAGGGTTGACCTTAATCCCCTTACGAATATATTTTAAAAGAGGCAAGGCAAAGGTAGAATTGGGTCTGGCTAAAGGCAAAAAACTTTATGATAAGCGAGAGGTAATCAAGAAAAGAGAACACGACCAGGAGATAAGACGGGCAATGAAAGAGGTAATGAGGTAATTAGACTGTAGGCTTTTAGGCTGTAGGCTTTTAGTAAGCAAAGCAAGGCACCAAGAAAACCTTTTGAGTTCGATTTATCTATTTCCTCCTAATAGCCTACAGCCTAATAACCTACAACCTAAAAGCCTATACTTAAAACTTCACCCCCACAGAAACATAATGATTCTTATCTAAATCCTGGCGGGGTAAATAAGCATAGTCTAACCAATAACCTCGTTCGATAAGTCCAATTCCCGCAGTAAAACCCTTTGTATCATAACCAAATTCATATCCTAACCTGAAATACATCTTTAAATCTTTTTCGGTGCCTAAATATTCCATTCCAATATGAGTTTTAACCGCATCATCTTTTGGCTTGACCAAATCTACACCTAACAAAAGATTGCTTTCATTAAAAATTTGAAAGTTATACGAAGCTCCAGTTCTTATAGTGAAGGGTAGGGGGGTCTTTTTTTTCACGGTATTGGACATCCGAACCAAAATTCTGGGCTACTGCTCCAAGATTAAGCCTTTCTGAGATAAGTAATAATGCCCCAAAATCCACTGCCATTGCCTTTGCCGTTACCTCTTCTACCAATTCGCTTTGTATCTTTTTCAGGTTAATCCCGGCTGATAGCCGTTTATTTAATTTTAATGCCGCGGACAGATTAAGCACATAATCACTTTCTGCCGCTACATTCCTGCTTGTGCCATTGCCATTTTCGTAATTGATTTCAATATCACCCACCTGCAAGGTAGCCATACTCAGGCTAACCACAACGAGGCGAGCCTCCTTATTCCCATTTACCCTTTGGGCATAACCCACAAAACCATAGTCAATATCCAGCAGGGTTGAATAGAAAACAGATACCTCCCGCTGTTCAATCAATGATAATCCGGCAGGATTAAAGAAAACGCTGTCAATGCCGGTTGGGCAACTGACGCCTACTTCACCCATGCCCGCCGACCGGGCACTGGTTGGGAATTTCAGCACGACCAATGCCTGCGTTTTTCCCGCTTCCACTTGATAAGTTAGGATTACTAACCAAGCTATAGCCCCTAAAATTATTTTTGTCATTTTATTTAATCACCGCTATTTTCTTTATTTCGTTAAGATACCCACAATCAAAACATGCGAGGTAAATTCCGCTGGCAACTATTTCATCGTCTTCATCTCTACCATTCCACTTATCAATATTATGTTGTCCGGCAGACCTATAATCATCTACAACTGTTTTTACAAGGATTCCATCTAATGTATAAATCTTAATCTTTACTTGAGCCGCCCAGGAAAGGGTATATTTAAATTTTACTTGTTGTGCTTTTGTTGGGTCAAATAGGTTATCATAGGGATTAAATTGTGGTTTTAAAGGAGTAGTAGCAAATACTTCTTGAGAATAATTTGAATATCCAACACCATCTCGGACAGTTATCCAATAGTAATAAATAGTATTTTCACTTAAATTTTCATTCAGACATGAAGTAGTATTTTCTTTTACTGTAGTTATTGTGCTATAGATTCCGGTAGCACCAGTCTTTTTTTGAATAGTAAAATCCAATTCATCATCATAATTATCAATCCATGTCAATTGTATTTTATCCCACCAAATTGCTTCGGCTCCAAAACCAGTAGGTGTTCCAGGTGGTTTATTGTCAATAGTTTTAAATGTCCATGTGCCTCCGTCAGTAGATGTTCCATTTACAGCAATGATTTTCCAGATATACCAGGTATCATTGACTAATTGAGATAATGGATAATAGCTAATAGATGTTGTTCCAATTTTATTTAAAGTGTCAGTTCCAAAATACACTTCATAAGTTACAGTCCCACCTGTCCATGACCAGGATAAGTCTGTATCAATAATAGATTGATTAGTTGCATTATCTGTGGGAATAGATGGTTGAAGTTCATTAAGTGGTTGATTGGCAAAGGTTGATTTCCCAAATGCTAATAATAAAAATATAGCGAATATAACAACCTTATATTTCATCATTAATAGATATTATATTCTATAATCCTGGAATTGTCAATAAAATTTGTTTTTCTTGACTTTATAAAAAGGGTATGGTATAATCAATACATAAAATGAGTATTTTGAAAGAACGAGGAATAAAGTTAAAAGATACATTACCATTAGTGCCGCTAAGAGACATTATTGTTTTTCCGTATATGGTTGTCCCTTTATTTGTTGGCAGAGACAGGTCGATTAAGGCATTAGAAAAGGCAATGTTAAATGATAGATTAATTCTTTTATGTGGCCAAAAAAAACCTAATATTGGTGACCCAAAAGAAGATGACCTCTATTCCTTTGGAACAGTTGGAGAAATCTTACAACTATTAAAATTACCCGACGGCACGGTAAAGGTTCTTGTAGAAGGATTGGCAAGGGTAAAGATAATAAATTACCTTCCTACGGAAGATTATCTCCATGTAACCATAGAGGAAGTGAACGAAGAATTTCACTACAATATAGAATTAGAGGCGTTAATCCGAAGCATTCTCTCACAATTTGAACAATATGTTCACCTCTGCGGTAACCTGCCTCCAGAAGCAATTGCCTCTATCCTGAGTATAGAAGACCCGGGACGATTAGCCGATATAATCACAGCACATTTACCTTTAAAAATGGTTGATAAAGAAGAAATATTAGAGGCGGCTGCCCCAAAACAAAGATTAGAAAAACTTGTGGTTATCTTAAATTCTGAATTAGAGATTTTAGGTGTAGAAAAAAAGATTCAAGGTCGGGTTAGGAGACAAATGGAAAAGTCTCAAAAGGAATATTATCTGACCGAAAGACTTAGGGCTATTCAGAAAGAATTAAAGAAAGACGAGGATTTTACCGGTGAAATCGGTGAATTAAAAAAGCAGATTAAGCAGGCTAAGATGCCAAAAGAGGCTGAGGAAAAGGCATTAAAAGAATTAGACAGGTTGAAAAAAATGCCTCCAATGATGGGTGAGGCAGCGGTTATCCGAAATTATGTTGATTGGTTGATTGCCATGCCCTGGGATAAGCAGACCAAGGATAGATTAGATATAAAAAATGCACATGAGATTTTGGAAAATGACCATTATGGACTTGATAAGGTAAAAGAAAGGATTTTAGAATATTTAGCCGTCCGCCAGTTGAAGTCGGATTTAAAAGGACCTATCCTCTGTTTTGTCGGTCCACCCGGTACCGGTAAAACCTCAGTAGCTAAATCTATTGCTACTGCTTTAGACCGTAAATTTGTCAGGGTATCTCTGGGTGGAGTCCGTGATGAGGCAGAGATTCGCGGACACCGCATGACCTATGTCGCCGCCCTACCTGGTAGAATTATTCAATCAATGAAAAAGGTAAAGAGTAAAAACCCCGTTTTCTTGTTAGATGAAATAGACAAAATGAGTGTGGATTTTAGAGGTGACCCATCTGCGGCACTGTTAGAAGTGCTTGACCCGGAGCAAAATTGTGCCTTCTCCGACCATTACTTAGAGGTGCCGTTTGATTTATCCTCAGTCATGTTCATCACTACGGCTAATACGCTTCACCCTATTCCGCCGGCTTTAAAAGATAGACTGGAAGTTTTGGAATTTCCAAGTTATATTGAGGATGAGAAATTAAAGATTGCCCAACTTTTCTTAGTTCCCAAGCAACTTGAAGAGCATGGGCTAACACCACAACGAGGCAAGCCTCAAACATTAGTTTTTTCTCCCATGGTACTGTTGACTATTATTCAAAGATATACCCGTGAAGCAGGGGTTAGAAATTTAGAGCGGGAGATTGCCAGTATTTGTAGAAAGTCTGCTAAAGAGGTTGTAGAAAGTGAAAAGAAAAACCCGCAAATCAAAATCACTCCAGCAAATCTGCATCATTATCTTGGTCCACCAAAATTCCGTCCTTCTGAGGCTGAACAAAAGGGTGAAATTGGTGTGGTAACAGGTTTAGCCTGGACTGAGGTTGGTGGAGAGGTGCTTACAGCCGAGGTTGTCATCATGCCGGGCAAAGGTGAATTAATATTAACCGGGAAATTAGGTGATGTGATGAAGGAATCAGGTAAAGCCGCACTTTCTTATATCCGCTCCAGGGCAAAGGAATTGGGATTAGAACCTAACTTCCATAAAAAGTTTGATATTCATATCCATGTTCCGGAAGGAGCTATCCCCAAAGACGGACCATCAGCAGGAATTACTATGGCAACGGCGTTGGTTTCTGCCTTGACTAATAAACCGGTTAAAAGTAATCTGGCTATGACCGGTGAAATTACCCTTCGAGGCAGGGTATTGCCTGTTGGAGGTATAAAAGAAAAGATTTTAGCCGCCCACCGCGCTGGAATTAAAATGGTAATTTTGCCTAAAGACAATGAAAAGGATTTAATTGACATTCCCCAAAATGTAAGGAAGAGATTAAAATTAACCTTGATTGACAATATGGATGAAGTCCTTAAATTAGCTATAGATTAAATTGATGTAAGCATTCAGCCGGTTAAAGACTTTGGAATGTAAATAACTGTAAAATGGATAATGAAAAATTGGAAATTAGAACATTGGAATAAATACTAAAATGAAGTATTCTGAAGTTATTCAATATCTTAATAGTTTAGAGCGGTTTGGTATCCAGTTAGGATTAGAGCGGATAACCGGACTTTTAGGGCTTTTAGGCAATCCGCATAAGGATTTAAAATGTATTCATGTTGCGGGGACTAATGGGAAAGGTTCAACAACAACCTTTATTGGCGCTATCCTGAAAGAGGCTCGCCTCGTTAATGCAGGGTTTAAGGTTGGGGTTTATACCTCACCGCATTTTATATCATTTACCGAACGAATTACGATTAACGGCATCCCCATCCCAGAGACTCAAGTAGCTGGAATAATCTCAGAGAAGATATTGCCTGCGATAAAAATTCTCACTACCTACACCTCATCATCAAGTGACAGGCTGGAAGCCTATCCTACCACTCATCACTTAACCCATCCCACCTACTTTGAAATAGCCACGGCAGTTGCCTTTTTATACTTTGCTCAGGAAAAGGTTGATTTTGCTGTTTTAGAGGTAGGGTTAGGAGGCAGGTTAGATGCGACTAATGTTATCACCCCTTTGGTTAGTGTTATTACCTCCATTGGTTTGGAACATCAGGATGTTTTGGGGGAAACAATAGAGGAGATTGCCTGCGAAAAGGCAGGGATAATTAAGCAAGGAGTGCCTGTAGTTACCTCTGCATGTCAGCCGGAGGTGCTCAAGGTAATAAAAAAGGTGGCAAAACTCCATGATGCAAAACTATATCAGGTAGGCAAGGATATAAAATTTGTCATCGAGCAGTTTCCTGCCGATGCAAACTCAAATTACCAATTTAGCGTTAATGGAATCCTAAAAGAATATCGCAAGTTACAAACCTCACTTTTAGGCTACCACCAGATAATTAACGCCACTGCGGCTATTTCCGCCATAGAGGTTTTACAAAAATATCATGGGGTTAAGATTACTACCCAACATATTAAAAAAGGGCTACTTCAGGCAAGGATTCGGGGTAGATTAGAATTGATAAAGAAATCACCTTTTGTGCTTTTAGATGGGGCACATAACCCGGCATCGGCTATTGTGTTAAGAAAGGCATTAAAGGATTACTTCTCAACACAAAGATTGATTTTAATTATCGGTATTCTCCAGGATAAAGATGTAGCTGAAATTGTAAAAGAATTACTTTATGAAAATAAAAACATTCTTTTGGTAATTATTGCTCAACCCAAAATAAACCGTGCCTCAGACACAAAAAGGATACACGATGAAATAACCAAATATACGGATAAAATCCATATCCTTCCTACGGTAGCAGAGGGGATAAAATATGCAGAGGCAATAGCCAGCTTAGGGGATTTAATTTGCATCACAGGTTCATTATATACCGTAGCTGAGGCAATTGAATCAAAGGAGAAAAGGGGAAGATGAGGAAATGGAGAAAAATAAGGTGGTATCCCAAATTGGTTAAAATTAGGGAGGCATTAGAGTCGTAGAGAAAAAATAGTAACTACTCAGGGAGAGGAATTCACCACAGAGACACGGAGAACACAGAGAACCACAAGAGATTTTCAGGATGTTTTTAGGGTGTTCCCCTACACTTTAAGGCAACATCAATTATGCAAGAGAAGTGAGAAACAAGAAATAATGGTATTCTCCATCAATTCTCTGTGTTCTCTGTGTTCTCTGTGTCTCCGTGGTGAGTAGTTACCATCAAAACAGGAGGAAACAACATGTCCAAAACCATCACTCAAAAAATACTTGAAAAACACCTGATAGAGGGAAAATTTGAACCCGGCAAAGAGATAGCCATCAAAATAGACCAGACCCTGACACAGGATGCAACCGGCACCATGGCGTATCTTCAATTTGAGGCAATGGGAATAGCACAGGTTAAAACAGAGCTTTCAGTAAGCTTCGTGGATCACAATACCATTCAGATAGGGTTTGAAAATGCTGATGACCATCGCTATCTTCAGAGCATTGCTGATAGATATGGTATTTTGTTTTCACGGGCAGGGAATGGGATTTGCCATCAGGTACATCTGGAACGATTCGGTAAGCCAGGCAAAACACTCTTAGGCTCTGATAGCCATACACCGACAGCTGGTGGATTGGGGATGATTGGCATTGGTGCTGGCGGATTGGATGTGGCATTGGCAATGGCTGGTGAGCCATTTTATCTTACCTGTCCGAGGGTTATCAAGATAAACCTGAAGGGGGCATTAAAGCCATGGGTTTCAGCTAAGGATGTGATACTGAAGATACTTTCGGTATTTGGCACTTCAGGCAATGTTGGCTGCGTTTTTGAATATGGCGGAGATGGAGTAGCCACACTTTCTGTGCCTGAAAGGGCAACCATTACCAATATGGGCACAGAATGCGGGATTACAACCTCTATTTTCCCCTCAGATGGTGTAACACGAGAATTCCTTAAGTCTCAGGACAGGAAAGATGATTGGGTAGAAATACTTGCTGATGAAGATGCAGAATATGATGGGGTGGTTGATATCTTGCTTGATGAGCTTGTTCCCATGGTTGCCTGTCCGCATAATCCTGGGAATATCAAGACCATAAAAGAATTGCAGGGCATGGTCGTTAATCAGGTATGTATCGGCAGTTGTACCAATTCATCATATAAAGACCTGATGACCGTTGCCGGGATACTAAAAGGACGCAAAACACACCCAACCGTTAGCCTTGTGATCTCACCAGGCTCAAGGCAAGTGCTATCCAATATTGACATGAACGGAGGCTTAGCTGACCTTTTAGCTGCTGGGGCAAGGGTTACAGAGCCTGTTTGCGGCTTTTGTATCGGCAACAGCCAATCACCACAAACAAATGCCGTCTCTGTTCGTACCTCCAATCGAAATTTTTTTGGCAGGTCAGGGACACGAGATGCTCAAGTATATCTGCTCAGTCCTGAAAGTGCGGCAGCAGCAGCTATTACAGGCAAGATGACTGATCCGCGGGATTTGGGCATGGAATATCCTCAAGTTCAGGTGCCTGAAAGGTTTTATACGGATGATAGTATGATAATTACACCATCCCTGTTAGCAGTTGAAATATACCGGGGACCAAACATTGGAGAGCCACCGTATAATACGCCCATACCTGAGTGTATTCAGGGTGTAGTCACCATCAAGGTTGGCGATAAAATTACCACAGACCACATCATTCCAGCCGGCTCACGAATGAAGTACCGCTCAAACATACCTGAATACTCGAAATTTGTATTTGAGATAGAGGATGAGGGCTTTGCCAATCGGGCAACGGCTTACAGGGATAGTGGTAAACATAATATTATTGTAGCCGGAATAGGTTATGGTCAGGGTTCATCCCGTGAACATGCTGCTATATGTCCAATGTTTCTGGGGGTAAAGGTAGTACTTGCCAAATCATTTGAAAGGATACATGCTGCAAATCTGATAAACTTTGGGATTATTCCATTAACATTTGCTTTGGAGGCTGATTATGAGCAGATCAATGCTGATGATGAGGTATTGATACCAAATGTCAGTTCATTACTGGCAGAAAACAAGCCATTGATAGCAAGAATAAATGGCAGGGAAATAGCTGTCAATTATTCTCTAACCGATAGGCAACGACAGATACTTCTTGCGGGTGGGATGTTGGCGTATGTAAAAAACAGCGATGCAGGGGGGTAATATGGGATTGGACTTGACTAAACCACAGAAGCAACAATTATATATCAAGAGAAGCCCCTTTTTGTTTTAACCATGTAATCTGATTTTGATAATTAGGCAATATCTTATCAACTTCATTCCAAAACTGTGCATTATGCCTTTTGTGCTTAAAATGAGCAAGTTCGTGAACAATCACATATTCAATCACAGACACCGGTGCCATCATTATCTTCCAATGAAAATTGACTTTCGGGGACGGTTCACTTTCATCGTTTTTCATATGATTCCTTTCGGGCAAGGGGACATCATCTACAGAATACAACCCCCTAACCCCCTTTTCTAAGGGGGAATATTGCACTCTCAACTAACCGCAAGCTTTCAAACAAAGG
>JBDRHR010000029.1:0-19716 GCA_043816605.1 Nitrospirota bacterium | reverse complement strand
CTCTTTCATTTTGCTCTTTCATTTTACATTTTTCATTTTACAATACCCATTTTACAGTTTTTATCCCATATTTTTCAATGGACTGAACGCTTATTTCCCCTTTAAGTCACTACCTTAAATTGTCCAGCAATATTTGTGGGTAAAGATAAGCCACTCACGCGGGGAAGACATAATTTTCCTGTAAATGGATTTGTGAAATCAGGAAACACCCCCACTCACGCGGGGAAGACTTTCTTGTCCTCTGGTGGTGTCTTGTCCTCTAAGAAACACCCCCACTCACGCGGGGAAGACGAAAGGCTCTCGGCAAGGCAAGAGGACAGACGGGGAAACACCCCCACTCACGCGGGGAAGACTGTCAGCTTTAGCTTTTTCAATCAAGGCAAGAAGAAACACCCCCACTCACGCGGGGAAGACGTAAGTCTTTACGCCGTGTTTCTCCCAAAGCCAGAAACACCCCCACTCACGCGGGGAAAACAGTAGTTGCAAACAAACAACTTATAGGGCTATAGAAACACCCCCACTCACGCGGGGAAGACGAAATCCTTATCACAAGTACCAGTATATCATAAGAAACACCCCCACTCACGCGGGGAAGACGTAACACCAAACCCAGATAAAGATACTGTAAAAGAAACACCCCCACTCACGCGGGGAAGACACATCCGAGCAGGCAGGAAGGGTAAAGGAGAAGGAAACACCCCCACTCACGCGGGGAAGACATCCTGGGACATCCCCTCATAGTGTAAAACCAAGAAACACCCCCACTCACGCGGGGAAGACGGTTGCGAGATGACCATTGCGTGCAGCCCAGCTAAGAAACACCCCCACTCACGCGGGGAAGACGGATCTAAGAGTGAAGACAGCTGATAAAGGTAAGAAACACCCCCACTCACGCGGGGAAGACTTTTACACTGCTTCTTTTTTTACACTTGTAGCAGAAACACCCCCACTCACGCGGGGAAGACCATCTCAAGGTTGACCTCCCCGCTTTGGCGAGGGAAACACCCCCACTCACGCGGGGAAGACTACCTTTGAATGTCCCAATCGCTATACTTTTCAGAAACACCCCCACTCACGCGGGGAAGACGTTGCGAGATGACCATTGCGTGCAGCCCAGCTAAGAAACACCCCCACTCACGCGGGGAAGACACCAAAATTTTGTGCTTTAGTTTTCTAAATACACAAGATATAGTAGGAAACACTCCCACTCGCGAAGGGAAGACTATACCGATGACGATTATTAACTAAAGGAGGGAAAACACTCCCACTCGCGAAGGGAAGACTATTAGGAAGTTCCATCTTTCTCCTGCACTAACTGTAATCCGCTTATTTCAACCAAAGAACGCTTGGTATCACCTACTCCTCGAATTTTATAGCCTGGAGTTTTTTTGATTTTTTGAAAAACCATCAATCCTGACTCTGCAGGACAATGTTTATATAAGTACTCCACAACATCATCCGCTACAGAATCCTTAATCCCCGAGACAAAAACATTAGGACGGGACTCTACAAACCATAATTTCATTCTTCCCCGAACCGCTGGAGGAAGATTATTTGCAAGAACTACCAGCATTTTTGTCTCCTTCCAATATGTCTTGAATATCCGGCCCGATTTTTGCCAGCAAATCCATATCAATAACTCTCTTACGAAACTCCGAAGCCACTTTTGCCTTGTTGTATTTTCCCGCCATTTCTAAAGTCAAAGAAAAGGCAAGGTCAATACAAAGATTTTCCTTATATAAATCGGCTAAATCATAAACAAAGGGTAAGGGACTACCAGAATGAATAAATCCTATATGGGGCGAATACCCCATACTGTAGACAGCCGAGGTTAAAATACCGTAAAGTGCAGCATTTGTGGATGTTAAAACCTGATTGGTTATGTCTCCCATTTCAAATTTTCCCGGCTGAAAACAACGACCTTTCCACCCCACATTGTATTTAACAGCCTTTTGCTCGTACAACTGCCGAACACGATAGCCCTCCATACCCATCATTTCCTTCAGGCTTTTTCCAGAAAGCTCTGCTAAAGGAAAACGGCGGGCAAACAGTCGTCGTGCTACTTCAATGGATTTTTTCTCATTAGTGGCTAACAGCATTTGTGTTCGCATATTACGCGAATCTGCTGTTGGACTTTGACCCACAGCATAAAACAATAAAGAATCCTCGCCAACCCAACACACGGAACAATTTGCCGCCGCCATAACCTTAACAGCCTCGTGAGTTATAGTCGTACCCGGTCCAAGCAGAAGAGTATTGATAGTAGCAATGGGTAATCGAACCACATTGCAATCACAATCAATCCATTTGACACTACTGTCATCTATCTCTAATCGTCCTCGCTCTAAATACAAAAAAGGATATTTGTCCTTAACTTGCGGCAAGTTTGCCCGCGTTACCCTGATTAATAACCTGTTATCATTCTCGCTTGTAAGAGAAGACCTATCGTTCATTTTTGAATCACCGTAACCCTTCTATCCCGATAATGCTTGATTTCACCAAACTGAATCGGAATATCATTTAAGGTCATTACATCACCATCATCGTTTTGCTCACCATCCACAACTCGAAAATCTTCAATCAAAGAACCTTTTTCTTGTGCGATTTCATCAGCTTTTTGCAAAGCGGCCTCTTCCAGTTCAAAGCTTCCTCGATAGATAAAATCTGTGGGCACACAATTTTTACGCCCCAAATATATATCATAAGTCGGATTTTGAAGGGCTTCAGTAAACAAGTCCGCCAATTCCTCAGGCACCTCTAAAACCACAGCAAACTTGGCATCTTGAAGGTAATAGCGATAAGTCATTTTTGTTCCTCCGCCTACCGCCTTTTTACCTTCACTTGTTTTGGGAATCAAAAGTGTTTCCCATGGATTGGTATCATCATAACCACTACCCACCATATGAAAATCCCTCAAAAGCGGTTCGCGGTCAACTTTTTGCGGCTCATCTTCTCCTGCCTTTTGTGTACGAGCATATGAAACAACCGTCTGTCTAAGCAGAGCTAATTTTTCTAATAGCTCTTTTTGTTCCCCGGATGCACCCAGTGCACAGAGCAAAAGCCCTATTACACCAGATTTTGTCGGGAAATTAAGAGAATCTCGTCTGCCAAATTTAGAATCCGCACCCCACGACTGCAAGGGCGATTCTAACCATAGCAATAAAAAACTTGTGTTCATTTTTTTGAACCCTCCGCAATTGAAGTCTTAATAGATTCAATAAGTTGGTCAATATTGAACTCTACATTCTCCCCAAAATCAAAGTCATCGATTCTTCCAAACAAAGTACCGGCAAGTTTTTCTTTTTTATTTAAATACTCGCACATTTCCTTTTTGCTGGGTTCCAAAAAACCGCCATCCTTAGGCTTAACCGCCGTTTCAAAAGGCACTTGCAACCGTTGACCCTTACGCACAAAAACCCTTGCAAACTCCCATGGAGAAGCTCCAGACTGGGTGGTCTGGCGAGCACTTGGAATAGCCACAAAAAGAGCCTTTACAAAAGATTCCACAGCCTCTGGAATATTTTGTCCCGCTAAAGTCTGACAAAGCTGTCCAATATCTAAGCTGACATAGCGATAATAGGTTGCTGAATTAAACTCCAAACTTCCCATGTGAGCGGAGCCTGATTCTTCTGATTTGTCGTCAAGAGCGGTAAAAAATTCTACTTCATTAGTTACTTTATGGGTTGAAATTGCGTGAGCAAATGAGGCCGCGGCTTCAACATTTAGTTTTGCTGCCTGTGCAACCATTCTGCCAAAAAGGGCAATATCCAAAGCATCAATATTTTGGTCAACCTTACCACCAATAATATTCTCAAGCTCCTTGGCTTGTTTTTTCTCTTCCTTTTGTGTAATGACTAAATCAGGATTAAAGCCATTGTCCTTAAATACATTTGCCAACTTGTTAACCTCTTTGGGACTCAAAAACAAGAGTGTATCCGTCTTATCACTACCTGCCGATTTTTCCTCTTCGGTATCTTCCGCAAGCTCTTCGTCAGTATCGGTTTCTTTGTCCTTTTTCACCTTTTTTTTGGCCACTTCCTTTTTCTTGATAAAGATTTGTTCGATCTTATCCCCGCAAGCCTTTGCTTGTTCCGGAGTTGCTTCAAGAGCTACGCACTCTGCGGCAATAAGCTCCGAGATATGTTTTGTTCGTGTTCCAAGAATAACACCAAAATCTCGCATTGCAAGTCGTACCTGTCGTTTCCAACACTGGCTGCTTACCCGGGCACGAGTTGTTCCGCCCACTACAGCTGTTTTAGGTGCCCCCACATCATCACGGTTCAAACATGTAACCGGAAAAGACTGGAGAATGTGAAATTCTACTCGTAAATTACGATACGGATTCAATTTCTGATTCTGATTCATTGTATTCCTCCTAAATTTTTATTGTTAATACTTTTTGTCACTTTTGAATGGGTACAATCTGAAGCAATCCAAAGCCAAACCCCTTTGCCCGACAAATACCCTGCTTAAAGCTTTTTATAAAAGCTCCTCTGTCAATTACCTTGAGCTTCCCGATAAAAGTTGCCGAACCATGTGTGTGAGCAAATGTTGTTCCCTCCTTATCTTTGTCAAATTTTTGCACTCCAATGCGAGTAACTTGCAAACTTTCTGGTTCAATCTCAAAACCTAATGCAGGTGCCCTCTGGATAAACCATTTATGCAAATTCTCTATGCCACGGATAGGCATTGTCTTTTTTGATGGGCCGTTTCTTTGAATGGGATTAACAATCACTTCAAACCCATAGTAATCTTTTTTCAAGAATGACTCTGGTATTTCCTTAGAAATTATTTCGCCAAATTCAGGTGCTTCAGGCTTACGCTTAGAAAGAATCAAGATTTGGCGGCAATTCCAATCACCTCCTTTATCAGCAAAAAGAAAATCCCGTGTTTCGTTATCTTGTTTAGGAAACAAAGAATAAACGATTCTGTGAACACTATATGCATCTTCAAGTTTCAACGCCTTGCAATCAGCACGATTCAACCTAAGCACTGAGGCTATCATTTTCCCTCCTTCTTCCATAAAAATCAACCGCCCATTTTACTTTCATTTTTTCACCATCACCAAAATATAGAAGCTCGTTGAGCAGTTGTCCATAACATAAATGTGCCCCGCGAGAAGCGATTAAGCTCAATAATGGGCGTAAAACAATGCAAGCCTCTTTCACTGAATCACAAGCAAGCAAACGACGCAGTTTTGATTTTGCTGAATCCGACTTGTTTCCATCTTCAGGATAGCACGCCGCGATTGCCTTGCCAATTCCCAGAAATCCATCAGTACCAGGTTTAGCATGGGCAATGGCTGCCGCTATTGTCGCAAATGGTCGCCATTCCCAATCCTTATCAATATCGCACCAACGAGCCAAATATTCCCAGGATTGAGACTCTGTGGCCGGATTGTCTGCCCGCCGTAACGCTGCACCATAAGCATTATCTTTATCCATTCGCTCTAAAACAAAATGCACAAACTTTTGACCCCGACTTTTCTTCGATGTTTCTGTATCCATAAAACCTCCTTATTAAACTAACTATTTCGACCTGTGCAATTAGAATTTACATCACAATAATAATCCGACAATAATGTCATGCCTTCGGCATTTTATTGTTTTGTTTGTTCCATTGCTACAATAATTCCACCCCTTCGGGGTTATTTCCGCTATTAAAGCCTGAAAGGCTGGCATTATTGTAGCCAACAAAGCAACAATATTTTAACCCTGAAGGGGTGATATTATTGTATATCCATTGTAACAAATTCTAATTGCTTGCCAAATTGGGACGATTAGCCGCCCAGGCATCTAATTGCCGTGCTGTATCTTTGGGACAATAGGTGTTATATGCCTTATCTACAAACCCCGCAAAGACGACACGACGAAGTTTTTTTACATGTTCCCCTGAAGCATCATCACAGGCATTCACAAGCTCTTGAAACCTTCGTTCGCAAAGCTGCCAGAAAAGATTTGAGGCTTGTGCTGCCTGATCTTTCCCCTCGGCTTTTTGCGATTTAAAGAACGACATTGTTGTACCGTAAACAATTTTGGAAAGACCGTCCAAATCATTCATCTCGTGCTTAAGCTTGGCAAACCAAATATCCCCCAATGATGCAGAACTTAAACGAAGCTCAGACTCAACAAAATCATCTGAACCAGACACATACTGTTCTCCCGCATTACTGCTAACCCTTAACCCTCCAGACCAAAGACCGAACTCGCGACAAGACTGCTTTGCTCGTGGAATTGCTAATCGCAAGTGCAAACAATCAAACGCACCTTTTTTTTCACTGCCCAAAAAAGATAGCAGGGACGGCAACTGTCTCCATGGTCGTTTTTCAGGATCTACCCAGAGAACCTTTGGTTTAGCCGCAGAAAAATCGACAGCCACACTGGCATCCACAACACCGTCAGCATATCCGAGATGAGCAATACCCTCAGAATAATGAATTCCTCCTTCTGCCAAAAGAATAAAACGAGAGATTGGTAGCAATCGTCCCATGTAAGAATCCTTTAACAATTTAGCCACAGGGCAATTTTCACCTTGGGGCATTTCCTCCCACGGTGCAATTCCAAGCGAATTAGGGAAAACCTTAAGTTCACACAGGTTTTCTTCTGTGACAAAATTAAGCCATATTGTTTCCTGCAAAGATGCACCTTGCAAGAAACTATGCAAAAACCCTAAAAACCCAATGGATGGTCCAAACTTTCCTGTAGAAGGCTTTCCTTTATCATTAGATTTTCCTTGGTATCCTGAAGAAAGAACCACGCTATTGTCAGTTTTCTTGCCTCCCAATCCGAAACCCATCACTTGAACAACAAGAATTGCTTTTTCCGCATCAGTCAATGAAATTTCCACCTGACTCTGTGTCAATACAGTCGTATTACCGGTTGCAACTGAAACCTGAATTGCTCCAAAATTCTGCACCTCAGCCTTTGCAATCCCTGTCATCTGCAAGAACGGTTTTTCTCCATACAACCAAAACAGGTCTTTTTTCTCTGTCAAATACGCTAAAGCCTTTTGAGCCATTCCAGACGCCCCCAGATTTTTCCAGTCCTCATCATCTTTGGGCGTATAAGCTGTTTGTGCAATTGCCAAAAGCAGTTTGGTCAACGCTATTTTCTGAACAGGGTTACCACCCAGTGCAGTGAGAGTGGAATCAGAAAAAATATCGGCAAGACTTACCAAACCTTTTCCTGCAACAGGAATCCACGGCTCATCTATTAAATTAAACTTATTCTCCATCGTCATCACCCCTTTCTTTTTCGTAACTACTCAGATACGAAGATAGTCCCACGAAAAACACAAAATACACGGAAAATTCGACATGGTTCAATCAGAGTTCTTTTGGGGTAACACTCAGGTGAGTTGTAGTGCAGGCATCTTGCCTGCACCACAATGCATGTTACCCTGATTTGAACCATGCCAAAAATTCTGATTCACAAAACGCTCATCTTCGATTATTCATTTTCGTGTTTTTCGTGTCTTTCGTGGTTCATAGTTCCCTTTTATGGCCAATGTAGCTGAGTAGTTACTCTTTTTCTTTCTTTTCAGCCCTATATCCCAGACAAGAGTCATAGCTTAAATTATATTTTTCTGATACCTCGGAACATCCTATCCCTTGCAATTCATCACTATCCAGAACAATTGCCACACGAAACGGACTTTCTTCATAATTACCCAGATACACATAATTCCTTAACCACCCAATTTGTTTTGTCATTGCAATTGGAGCCAGATAATTTGGAACTGAAACTGTGTTCTTCAATAATTCGGATGCAATTTGACGACGAGTTACCGCATCAACAAACTTTGGTAACAATAGTTCAGAACCATCCAATAGTTGCAATAATGTTCCGTTTTCTACCTTGCTTTGTTTTTTGAGCAACAGAACCTCTGTGGATTCAGTTTCAGAATATCGGGTAGAGGCTTTACTTTCAGGCAAGGTTTTACCACCTCGGGAAACACCTGTTAACGCAAGTCTGGTCAATGTCTCTTTCCTATTTTCTGTTTCCTGTTTATATTTTGCCATATTCCCTTCCTCTGACCGTTCTTTGTAGGTTGCCTCCAGCAATGACCGAATTTCGCCGGGCAGATTTACTGATGAAACATCCTGCCAAACTTCAAGCGAGCGGCAAAGAATATATGGGCTATACACCCTGGCTGACTTGCCAAGACTGTTTTGACATTGAATAGCATCACCTAATTGCGGAGCCAAAATCCATACTTTGCGACTCGCTTCACTCGGACGAATATCATCATTTTCCCGATGTCTCCACAACCGCCCCAATCGTTGGAAAAACATATCCGTGGGACAAAGTCGAGTTACTAAAAAATCCGCATCAATATCCAATGATTGTTCTAAAACCTGTGTTCCTACTAAAATCCGTCCTTTTCCCTGACGAAAATCCCGCCCCGCTTTACCAAAAAGCCCTACCCATTTGTCTTCATTTTTTTGCCGGTCAACTTTAAGGAATCGTGAATGTAAAAGCCCGCAATCAAAACCTATTTCTTTGGCTCTGGCAGCCAAAGAACAATATTGTTGTTGAGCCTCAGCAACAGTATTTTCAATCCAAAGAATCTGTTCCCCCCTTTCTGCCCGCTTGAGAGCTTCGTCAATAGCCTCATCGTCGTTTGAGGAAACACGAATGCTCACCATAAAATCTTTCGGCTTTGCCGTGGCTAACTCCTGTAGTACACCTTCTTTTGGGTATGACGAAATAAGGGGGTAGGCAGAATATGCTTTTTCAAGTACTGAATCATTAAACGGCACATCCAATATATAATGCCGTTGTTTATCAGTCAGCGTTGCACTTAAAATAATGACAGTGCAATTCAATTCACGAAGTGCCATAACAAGCTCCTTGAGAATAGTGCCTGTATAGCTGTCATAACTATGTACTTCGTCTAAAATAACGACCTTACCGGCCAGCCCAAATGTTCGCACAAAACCATGCCGGACATTCATCACCGCCATTAGGGCTTGATCGATTGTTCCGACAGCAAAAGGAGCTAAAAGCCCGCGTTTGGAACTATTAAACCATGAATGTCCCGGCGTGCCTTCTTCACCAAGCTCTGTATCGCGGAGCCAGGCAGAACCATGCAAAAGCAAAGAAGAACGGTGTGGATCAAATTTATCTAAAATTCCTTGGAGATTTTTTTCTAAATTACCTCCGAGAAATGAATTCATTCGTTCATGAATTTTATCAGAAGTTAATTGTGTCGGAAGAGCAAAGTAAATACCCGTAGCGTCCCCTTTTTCTAAAATCTGATAGGCTGAATAAAGAGCAGCCTCAGTTTTACCAATCCCCATCGGAGCTTCTAACACATAAGTGCCTTGAGTTTTTATGGATTCCACAAGGTGGGTTTGCACACTGTAAGGAGAAAAGCCAAAAACTTCCTCAAAAGCAAGTCCCTTGCGAATTATGGGAGACACAAACCCTGCTCTATCTATGGCTTCGGGAATACAATTTTTCCATGATTCCTGATTCACTTCATCAAACAAAGAGCCGGAACCAATCCAATCCGCCACTGTAGTCAACCCTGCAAGAACATCCGAATGAAGGGCAGAGGATACAATCGGCCAATCTACGGTCAAATCCTTTTTTAACGCATTTAACAAATCCATCCGTTGTTCTTGCCAACCGAAACCGCCATAAACTTCTGCATCGCTTGAATTAATACACTGTGGGGTATAACCGTGATGCCTTCCCAAAATCTCAGGGATATATTTGGAAGACTGGGTTACTGTTGCTTGACTAACACTAAAATGATAGCCTATCGCCTTATCTAATTCAGGGTTTATTATTCCAAGAGTCTTCCCAATATCACGATAAATTTTTTCCTGAAATGTCGGACTGACTTTGCCTACATCATGAGCTGCTGCAATTAATTCACTACCTCTGGGAAAAAGGCTTTCCTTCAACCATGCGGGCAAACGGTTCATAAGTTCCCGTGCCACATACCCAACTATGCGACAATGCGTTTCAACAGAGATGCCCGGTTTATTCCCTGACTCAAAATGGATGGTCTTGACTAAGCAATCCTTTAAGGGAATCACCTGAATTTCTGATTTTTGTACATTTTTACTTTTCGGTTTTAGCACTTCCCATTTCCTACTTTTATGGCGTATACGCGATAACTTTATTTCTCCCTCGTTGCTTCGCCTCGTAAAGTGCCTTATCTGCCTTTGCCATGAGGTCTTTTTCTGTCTCTATCCCTTGATTTGGATATGTCGAGACCCCTAAGCTGGCAGATAATTGGTGAGGGGTGCCTTTGACAAATTCAATATTAGTCTTATTAATATTAGCTCGAATAGATTCGGCTATGGCAAATGCCGTATTTTGGTCTGTTTCAGAAAGGATGACCGCAAATTCATCTCCTCCAAACCGGGCTAAAAGCCCTTTATCTGCAACTGTCTCTTTGATAACATCGGAGATAGTTTTAATCAGGTGATTGCCTGCCTGATGTCCATAAGTATCATTAACATATTTTAATCTGTCAAAATCAAGCATAGCCATAGATATTTGTTTATTATATTGTTTGGCAAAGGCAAATTCCTTTTCCAGATACTCCTCAAGATATCGATAGTTATAAAGTTTGGTTAACTCATCTCGTTCGGCTAACTCGCGTATTTTAGCAAATAATTTTACCTTCTCAAGGGTTTCTGATACTTGATTAGCAATGATAGTTAATAATCTTCTTTGTAAGGGAGTAAATGCCTCTTCATTAAAACTGCTAAGCACTAAAAGTCCAATTATTTCGTCCCGATGATGTAGATTAGCTATAAGTCCACTTTGGAACTTTTCTACTCCTACCCAGAATAATTCTGATGAGGTGCCTTCATCGGTATGGTAGATTATTTTTCGTTTCTCTTCAGGACTTATCTCAACCCATTTTTTCTCCACCGTAGCTTTAATATTCTGTACGCACTCTTTATTTATATAGCAAATCTGTTTTATCTCACTTATCAGGCGATGGTCATCTGCAAGTAAATATGTGCCGGCATGATAGTTAAAGAAAGGTTGAATTTTATCTAAGACCCAGTCAAGAATCTCTTGCGGCATCTTCATTAAAGGAACCTCTCTGGAGATACTGTACAATATCCCTAATTCTTCTGTTTGTGCCTCTAATTCCTCCTTTTCTTTGATTAACTCCTCCTTTTCTTTCTCTAACTTCTCTTTTTCTTTAATTAAGGTATCTGTCTTCTTTGCCTTATCTTGCAATTGGGTCATTTCAGTTCTTAATATTGTTTTTTCCTTTTCTAATGTGCCTATTTCCTTTAATAATTTCTCCTTGTCCTCTTCTTCTACGGTTGTCTTCAGCTTTTCTTTTAAAAGTTCTTGCTTGACACGGATTAGCTCCTCCTTTACCCGTATCATCTCTTCTTTTTCTTTTAATTGTGTTTCTATATCCACCTTTTCTTTTATAAGTTCTTGCTTAACCTCAGCTACCTCTTCTTTTTCTCTTATTTGTACCTCAATCTCTTCAGTCACCTTTTCTTTATCTTCACTATAATATTTCTTAGCATTTTTGATAGCCACAGCCGTATGACCACAGATGATAGAGAGTAATTTAAGGTCTGTTTCATTAAAAGGTCTGCGTGTTTTCATATTATTGACATTTATGACACCAAGAATTTCATCACCAATTTTTATAGGGGCTGAAATTAGTGATTTAGTGTAGTATTTAGGAGAGCTACTTTGAACATGAAATCGTGTATCTGAGGTTATATCACCTACCAACAAAGGCTCGCCGGTCTTGGCAACATATCCAACCACGCCTTTACCCACCTGTAATTTAGTTTTGGCAATATGGTCGGCATCTAAACCAATAGCAGATTTAATATGTATTTCTTGAGTTTTTTCATCAATTAGCATCAAAGAGGCAATTTCAGCATTCATCGCCCGGGCTGTTAAATTTACTACCAGCGGGTAAAGTTTCTTAGGCTCTAAGGTTAACATTAGACTGCGAGATTCTTCAAAAAGCTTATAAAACTCGGCTATAGCCTCTACCTCCCCTTCTTTACTGGAAAGTTGTTGGTGCTTTATTTTTGAGTCTATGGCTAACTGAATCAACATCGCCACTAATTCTATATCCAATTCTAATGCCTCTACCGTTGTGCTATGAGCCCTACTGAGACTATCTATGAAAGTCTTTGACTCTAAATTAAAGTTTTTAATTACCTGAGCATATTGGTCATGTCGCAATGCTGAATTTACTGCTCCGCAACCACCAATTATCCCGATTACATTCTGATTACTCATTATTGGGCAGGTAAATCCTAAAAATCCACCCTGGCAAGGAAATACCGTAGGAACTTTATTATTCACAGCATATTGGATAGAAGATAGCTGAGTATTATCGCATTCTTTCCTCCCATTTAAGGTAGCGTTTATCATTTTACAATATAGTTTTCCTTCCCCTTCCCGAAATATAAATTTCCCCTCCGGATTGACAACCCACAAGTAGGAAATTCCTATTTTATTAAGTAGAACTTGTTTAGCTACTTCCCATTCGCGAGTTCCTACAAAATCTTTTAAAATAACATCATAATCCATTTTTTTACCTCCTCAGAGTATAATTATTAATTATCAATTATTAATTGATAATTGATAATTGAATTATTGTGCCCCTTGTCTTCTTGAAAGAACGAATAGGGTTTTCAGCATGATTTTAAAATCTAAGAATAGCGAGTAATTATTGAGATAAAGAATATCATAGAGTTGTTTTATCTCTGCCGGGACATCATAAGGGGCATTTACCTGTGCTAATCCTGTAATACCAGGTCTAACCTTGAATCTTAATTGGTATCCCGGGATATTTTTCATAAACTGCTCCACAAATTCAGGTCGTTCCGGTCTGGGACCGACTAAACTCATGTGCCCACGCAGGACATTTAAGAAATTAGGTAATTCATCAAGCCGTAGTTTACGCAATTTCATACCTATTTTAGTTATTCGGGTATCATTTGGAATGGCTAACACTGGTCCAGTTTTATCCTCGGCACCAACATACATAGAGCGAAATTTGTACAACGGATATTCTCTTCTTTCCTTGCCAACCCTTTTTTGCCTGTAAAACACAGGTCCTTTGGAATCTAATTTAATAAGAATCACAACAATTGGGGAAAAGGGTAAAAAGATAACTAAAACAATAAATGAAATAAGGATGTCTGTCAATCGTTTTATGTTTTTATTCCATCCTGAGATAGGGGCTATGCTTAATTCAATTAAAGGCACTGCCTCTATCTGAATGCTACCTATTTTACCGGTAACAGCCTCATAGATATCAGGAATAGTTTTAAATCTTATTTTGCTCTCATAAGTTAGGATTGTATCCCACAATTTTGGGTTTGAGGTATGTGGTATAGCGATTATTACTTCCTCCACCTTCCGCTCCTCTACAACCTTTATCAGGTCATCATACCCTCCCAACATATTAAAGGTTTTATTTACAGGAGGCTCACCAATGAAACCAACCAATTCATAGCCTAAGTGTGGATGTCTTTTTATTTCTGAGGCAACCGCTGCCCCTTTCTCGTCTGCGCCCACAATTAAAACTCTTTTAACAGGCCGATATACTTCATTAGCTATCGCTCGCCAACCAGTCAAAAGCAAGATATTTATTAACCAGGATATCACAAATATCGAGGTAGGAAATGCCGCAACTATATTTCTGCTTGCATAAGTCGTCGCCATAACCACCAGCATACCAAATGAAACCGCCTTAAAGATATTATTCTGGACATCTTCAACCTTACGCCAATTATGCAGTCCGAAGGCATAAAGGGCTAAAAGCATAATCAAGGTAGCGGGCAAACAGATAGTTTGATATGCCTCAAAATTACCTTCCGGAGTATTCCCCTGGAATCTAATCCAGAAAGCAAGAATTATCCCTGCATTGATTAATATTCCATCTAAGGCTAAGGAAAACATTTGGGTTACGACTGACATTCTTTTTACTCCATATTTTGTAAGCGTTCAGCAGTCAGCAATCAGAGGACAGAGCACAGAATACAGAACACAGAATACAGACAATTAAATCTGTGCTCTGTGCTCTGTTTTATATAATACATCAGAATCTTTAAGATGTCAACATAAATTTTTGGCATGTTACTGCAAAATAGAAATGTCCTATTTTTAATTAGATAAAAGAAAAGGTTTTCCCCTCTGTTTATATTTACAAAGATTTATTTTTAATCTCCTCCAAAGATGAGCTACCGGAGGAATATATACCTTTTCTTGGTTTTCACAATTAGAATATGACATTTTTATTTTGGTATTACAGATTAAATTAGAAACTTTTGTAATGCCTCAGAAGGTGTGAAAAAATTGATTTTCGATAAATGTAGTTTATTTAGAATCAAGTTTAAACTTCCAAATCTTTGAACTTAACGCCTACGGCGGACTTAAGATAGAACACGAATATCACAAATAAACGGATTACACGAATAAAACATTAATATAAGATGCAGAATGCACGATGGATATTATGTTTTTCATCCGGTATCATGTATCTTGCTATCTTCATTCGTGATATTCGACCATTCGTGTGATTCGTATTCAAAAAAGGAACTTCCTGTACTATCAAGTTACTCCTGTCAAAAATTACTCTGCGTTCTAATTCTTCTCCCTTTCCCCATCTTTCCCCTTTCTCCTTAAGTTACACACCGTATAAATTTTCAAAACTCCAAAGTTACCAAATCTTCATTGCCTGGCGGACTTCGTGCATAACATTAGAGGTTATCTCGCGTGCCTTTTCTTTACCTTCATTTAATATATTTATGATTTCCTGTGGGTTTTGTTCTAATTCTTTGCGTGCTTCATGGATAGGTTTTAAGCAAGAAATTAATATTTGGGCTAATTCTCCCTTGCATTTCACACAACCTCTTTTTGCCTCCCGACATTCCTGTTTGACCGTCTCCACGCCATTTTTATTAAAAGCCTGCTGAAAGGCAAAAACCACACATACCTCCGGATGCCCAAGGTCAGTTGGGTGAATCCTTGCCGGGTCGGTAATCATACTTTTTACCTTCTTTACTATTTGGTCATCGGCGTCTGACAGGTGGATACAATTCCCAAAGCTTTTACTCATCTTGCGTCCATCTACACCGGGTAATTTAGGTGTTTGAGTCAATTTTGACTCAGGCTCAGGAAATACCGCACCATACAAATAATTAAATCGTCGGCAAATCTCGCGGGTTAATTCAAGATGAGGCAGTTGGTCTTCACCCACCGGAACAATATTAGCTTTATAAATCAGGATGTCTGCCGCCTGTAGCACCGGATAGCCTAAGAATCCGTAGGTATGAAGGTCTAACTGGGCTAATTCTTTTATTTGGTCCTTGTAAGTAGGGCATCGCTCTAACCATGGGAGTGGAGTAATCGTTGAGAGTAAAACATGTAACTCAGCATGTTCCGGGATTTGAGACTGACGAAAAATCACGCATTTCTGCCGGTCTATCCCACAACTCAACCAGTCTATGAGCATCTGCCGGATATTCTCCTGGAATTCACTTGTATCCGCATAAGCTGTCGTCAGTGCATGCCAATCGGCAATCATATAAAAACATTCATATTGAGTCTGAAATTCCTTCCAGTTATTCAATGCACCCAATAAATGCCCCAGATGTAACCTTCCAGTTGGCCGCATACCACTTAATACCCGTAATTTATTCATAAAACCTCCTCAGGGGGACAGGTATCAGGTTATAGGACCTATAAGTCTTATAAGTCCTATAACCCACCTACTCAAATCGGCAGGCTTTGTTGCCCTGTAAATAAAGAATAAAGGATTTGCACAGGAATACCAATTATCATCCAGAAAATAGGAAATCCTGTTGTCTGACCTATGAGAATTATAGCTAAAAGGACAAAAGGACCATATTTGGCAAACCTGCTAAATTTATATGCCTGTTGAACAGGTAAAAACCCGGTTAAAATCCTATATCCATCTAAAGGAAATATAGGGATAGCATTAAACACGGCTAAGATAATATTAATGATGACTACGATTTGTAATACCTGTATAGCTAAGCCCCATTGTTCCGGGGGGAATAATGATAATCCCCCAAAAAACATTCCTCGTATAAGCATTCCAAAAATAAAGCCACAGATTAAATTTGATACAGGGCCTGCCAGGGCAACCCAAATCATATCTTTTCTTGGATTCTGGAGATTATTTGGATTTACAGGAACTGGTTTTGCCCAACCAATATGGATAATAAAAAACATCAAGGTGCCGATTATATCAAGGTGCGCGAGTGGATTAAGCGTCAACCTGCCGGAAAGTCTTGCTGTTGGGTCACCGAGTTTATCCGCAATAAACCCATGTGCAAATTCATGTATGGTAATAGCAAAAAGTATTGGTGGCCCAATTAAAAGTATCTCTAATAAAATATTATTCATTTAGTCCTCTCTTTCTCCATTCTCCATTCTCCATTCTCCATTCTCTTTTGTCAAGGATGAAGAATGGAGGATAAAGGATGGAGAAGGAAGTTTTTTGCCTCCATTCTCCATTCTCCATTCTCCATTCTCTTTTGTCAAGGATGAAGAATGGAGGATGAAGGATGGAGAAGGAAGTTTTTTGCCTCCATTCTCCATTCTCCATTCTCCATTTTTTAGTATATCACACTACTTTTTATAAGTCAATCAAATTTTGCTCCGAGGCATTATGCCTCTCCGAAATAATTCTTGCCTTTCTTCGCAGGATATGGTAAAATTGATATTAATGAAAGTAATTCCATTAGCATTTGACTCCTTAGGCACAAGGTCAATGGCAACATATATTGAGACTTCTGACTTAAAAGTTGTGATTGACCCGGCGGTATCTTTAGCCGCGATAAAGTCAGAACTGCCGCCTCATCCAATTGAACTCCAAAGAGAGGCACAGCACTGGGAGATAATTAAACGATATGCGAAACAAGCCGATGTCTTGATTGTAACTCACTACCATTACGACCACCATAACCCCTCTGAACCAGAGGTTTATCGAAACAAGAAGGTATTTATTAAGCACCCGCAGGAGAATATAAACGAAAGCCAGCGAGAGCGAGCCGCCTACTTTCTGAATGTCTTAGGGGGTATCCCTTCCCAAATAGAATACTCTGATGGAAGGGAGTTCAGGTTTGGGAAAACAATCATTAAATTTTCACCGGCTGTTCCTCACGGGAATAATGCTCGATTGGGTTATGTGACTGAGGTCTCAATTACCGATGGTGAATATAAATTAGTGCATACCTCAGATATTGAAGGAGGGA
This sequence comes from Nitrospirota bacterium, assembly GCA_043816605.1. Taxonomy (GTDB): domain Bacteria; phylum UBA9089; class CG2-30-40-21; order CG2-30-40-21; family SBAY01; genus JBDRHR01. The sequence goes on along the minus strand of JBDRHR010000029.1, from coordinate 2,468 downwards.
ATCTGGATTGTCAGCGTGATTTTATCCTTCATGAAAACCCGGATATACTTATCTTTGACGGGCCAATGACTTATCCATTTCAAAATATAATTCCAAATATGCTCAGGATTATCAAGGAAACAAAGGTAAAGGATTTCCTCATCGAACATCATTATCTGCGAAAGTCAAAATGGCAGGATAAAATAAAGGAGGCGAGCAATACCGCCTTAGAGTTAAATAAAAGGATTATTTGTGTGGCAGAATTCTTAGGGCAACAGCCAGACCAGTTAGAGGCAAGGAGAAAACAATTATATGGACAATTCCCTCTGCAATAGCGAAAAAGAGTTTAACCCAATTTTTATGCTTACCCTGGCAGACAAGGTTTTAATTGGGGTTGTTTTAGTGGCTATTGGTGTAAGTAGCTGGTGGATATTTAAAGGCAATAAAGGAGAAATAGTCGAAATTCAAACGCCTGATGCGATAAAAATGGTTAATCTCTCCTCTAAATCGCAGACGATATTTGTTCAGGGGGCGTTAGGCACAACGACCATTGAAATTAAACAAAAAAAAGTAAGAGTAGTTGCCTCCACCTGCCCTCAAAAGATATGTGTCAAGATGGGTTGGAGGAATAAAAATGGGGATACGATTGTTTGTGTGCCAAACAAGGTTGTGGTAAAGATAGTTAGTGCGCGCCAAAAACAGCAGATAGACGCTATTACGCGATAATTATGCCAAATATCTTATTAATCAATCCATGGATATATGATTTTGTGGCTTATGACCTTTGGAGTAAGCCATTGGGACTGCTTTATTTAGCCGGGTTATTCCAAAAATGTGGTTGTCAGGTAAGCCTTATTGATTGTCTTGACCGATACCATCCATCCTTGCCGGCGATAAATGAAAAAAGGTATGGTTGTGGCCAGTACTACTGGGAAAAGGTGGAAAAACCGTTATTATACCAACACATCCCTCGCCGATACAAAAGATATGGACTGCCTTTGGATGTCTTCAAACAAGAGCTTCTTTGTATCCAAAAACCTGAAATAATCTTTGTTACCTCAATGATGACTTACTGGTATCCCGGTGTATTTAAGGCAATCAAGATATTGAGGGAATGCTTTGGAGGGACACCAATAGTCCTTGGTGGGGTATATGCCACCCTTTGTTATGAACATGCCTGCAAATATTCCGGTGCAGATTATGTGGTCAAAGGTAAAGGCGAAGAGAGATGTTTGAAGTTGATTAAGGAGTTATGTAAGGACAGTGTGGAAATCCCGGTGGAGGGGAAAATATATCCTGCATATAACTTATTTCGTTGTCTAAAATATGTGTCTATGTTGACCTCTTATGGTTGCCCATATCAATGTACCTACTGTGCCTCCTCACAATTGCATCCAGGGTTTACCCAGCGTGAGCCATCTATGGTCATAGACGAAATTGAGTATTATATCCAGGCATTTGGGGTTAAACATATTGCCTTTTATGATGATGCCTTATTGGTTAATGCACAAAGGCATATTTGTATTATTCTTGAAGAGGTATTAAGAAAAGGACTGAACTGTTATTTTCATACCCCAAATGGGCTTCATGTGAGGTTTATTGACAAAGGGCTGGCTGATTTGCTTTACAAAGCAAACTTCAAAACGATTCGTCTGAGCCTTGAGACATCTATTGAGAATCTCCAACTTCGGACAGGTGGTAAGGTGTGCAATTTGGAGTTTGAACAGGCTATCTTAAACCTTAAAGAGGCAGGATATAACCCTTACGAGATAGAGGTTTATGTGATGTGTGGTTTGCCTGGACAAAAGGATACGGATGTATTGGAGAGCATTAATTATGTAGCAAGGCAAGGTGTCATGGTAAGGTTAGTTGAATTTTCTCCAATTCCTGGAACAAAGGAATGGCTAAGGGCGGTAACAGAGTTTGGATTTGCTCCTGATGTTGACCCACTCTTGCATAATAACTCTGCCTTGCCATTTCAGGCAAGGGAGTCTTATCAACAACTGAAAAATCTGGTAACGGCAGTGAATTCAAGGAGACTGATTTCCTAATTTTGGAGTGCAGTGGAAGAATATGTTCACCCACCGTATTCCAAAAACCGTCATAATAAAAATTGTGTCATTTGTTTTCCTTGACAAATTTGCCAATATACTTTATAATAGTTATATTATGAAACCCACATGAGCCATTAGTCTCACAAAGAGATATGAAAATCGAGAAGATATATAGCCACAGATTCACAGATTATTAGGATTATAAAGATAAGATATATCTGAATATTCCAATCTGTGTAATCTGTGCAATCTGTGGCTATATCTTTCTTTGCAACCTTTGCGAGAAACAGAAGGGGGGATTTTCAGATGAAACCCACATGAGCCATTAGTCTCACAAAGAGGTATGAAAATTAAGTTGATCATACTGCTTTTTTGTTTGCAGATTTGGGATACAGCATGCTATAATGTATAGCATGATATATCTGTATATCAAAA
>JBDRHR010000028.1:0-12622 GCA_043816605.1 Nitrospirota bacterium | reverse complement strand
TAGTGCCTCTTGACATTTAAAATTATGAGTTTATTTATAATAACTGTAAACTGTAAAATGGATAATTAAAAATTGAAAATTAAAGAATTTTGCTGTAGTGTACTATTCTTTCCTTAGTCTTCATTATACATTTTTCATTTTACAGTATCCATTTTACAGTTTATAGTTATTCGAACGGTTACCCTAAATTTAAAGAGTAATGAGGCATTAGTCTTACCTGACTGCTGATACCTGACACCTGAACACTTACCAATCATTATTTCTCTAACGAGTTGTTTTCGTTCCTGTTGACTCTTCTTTTTTAGTTGTGGCTATAATTCTGGCAAGGACATCTTCAGTAATATCTAAACCTTCATCTGCATATAAGACATAATTATTCTCTAAGACAACCGTTACGCCTTTTTCTTGAGCAACCTGTTTAATAAGTAGATATACCTTTTCTGTTATCTGCTTTGTTAACTCTTCTTCTTTATTACTCAGGTATGCCTCTGCCTCCTGGCTATATTTCATAGCGGCTTGTTTCTTTTTATCAATTTCTGTTTCCATCTTAGCCCTTTCTTCATCAGATAATAAAAGATTTGATTGGATATCATTTTCTAATTTTTCAATCTCTGATGACATGGCAGTAATCTCTTTTTGTTTTACTTTTAATTCTTTGACTAATTGCTCCTTTGCCTTTTTAGCGTCTGGATGTTCATCAAAGATACGCCTGCCGTCAATCACCCCAATCTTAGTTACAGATGCTTGGACACCTGTTTCTTGTGAATATACCATCTTAGCTAATCCTAAAATTAATATTCCACTAACCACTAACACACTTACTTTTTTCATTTATCCTCTCTCCTTTTGTTTTTAGAAATAATTACCTTCACCCCTCCTATTTAAATAATTTGGATAGGAGACGCTGTAATCCACACATCAATTTGTTTAAACCGCTCTTTCAAAATCTCTTTATATTCTGCAAAAAACAATGTAGTAGCAGGTGTATTTTCAACATCAATAATAACCCGAATTAATTCGTCTTCATATTCCTTCTCTTCATAACCCCATATACCTAAAATAGTTTGAGGCTCTACAGTTATCGCTCTAAATTTATCCACCAATTCTCTTTTTGTTTGATGAATTTTCTCATATTCTACTGAGGTGCTATCATTATACTTGAGTGGCAATAGAACTTCGTATCGTAGCATACGCATAGTCAAAACCTTCTGTTTGGAGAATCTCATACCTGATTTTCAAATCATCCAAAATCTTAAGACCTCTCTCCCCAATTTCATATATGTCCATAGGAAGACAAATTACTCTTATTCTTTTAGCTAATTCACAAAACCCTTTTATATTATCTTTTTCATTCTTAAACCTAATTCTTGTCATTTGCATTTTTCTTCGCCTAACCTTTGTTAAATTTTAACACAATATATAATAGTTTGTCAAGAAAAATTTTGGAATTTGTTACAAGTTTTCATTTATTAGAAAAACGACCCAAAGCTGATATGAGCCTCCGGGGCACCCTTTTGATGTTCGGGTGTATCGGAAAGTCCCCATGCATAATCTAATCGTATGGGACCAATTGGGCTTTTAAATCTTAGACCAAAGCCTGTGCCATATTTTAAACCCGCAAATGAACTAATATCCGATGCCGCCTCCCACGCATTGCCCACATCGGCAAATAAACAACCAAATAATTCCTTGCCAATGGGGAAGCGATATTCGGCATTGCCAATGAGCATAGATTTGCCACCACCTGATAATGGATGAATTGACCTATCGTTATATCCTCGAACGCTGTATGGACCGCCAATACGGAATTTTTCGTAGTCGGGAATATCCTGGTGTTTAGCAAAATTAGTAACTAATCCTAATTTGGTATGCAATGCCAAAACAAATTCCCACCAACTGGGAAAATACCAACTACCTTCAAAGGTAGGTTTATAAAAATCCAGGTTACCACCTAAAAATCCACCTGCAAATTCATTAGAGAGTTCAATTTGATAACCTGAGATAGGATGAAATAGGATTTCCTCTCCTTTTTTGGTATTCCTGACAAATCTAACCTCTATACTGCTTGATAAAACATAGCTATCAGTTCCCCATTCATCTCTCCACTTTGTTATACTCTCCGGGGCACCATCCTTTACATCTACCATTGCGTTTTTATCGTATTTATACTTAAAATAGATATGATTATGAACACCAAGGGGTCTGCCGATTCTTATTGCCCCACCAAGTTTTTTATTCGTGTATTCAGTTTGCTTTTCAGTTGTATGCCAGATATCAAATCCCACAGAGGTAGGGGTATCCCGGAACCAGGGGTCAGTAAAGCCAATCTCATAATTAAGAAGGTTTTTACCAAATTCTGTTTTAATAGAAGAGGAATATCCTTTACCAAACAAATTATTTTTAGTGAATTCTATAGTGCCAAATAATCCGGGTTTATTTCCATAAGCCGCAGAAAATATAAGGTTACCCGTTTTACCTTCTTTAACTTCAATATCTAAGACCTTTTTGGTTTCCTCAGACCCCGGCAGGATGTCAAATTGGACCTGTTCAAAAAACCCTAAATTGATTAGCCTTTGGCGGCTTTGCTTAACCTTTTTCCCATCAAACATCTCCCCTTCTTTGAATAAAAGTTCTCGTAAAATCACCTTTTTTTTAGTCATGGTATTACCGGAAATAGAAATCTTTTCAAGATAACTTTTGCCACCTTCCCTGATTTTATAAATAATGTCTGCAGTTGCCTCTTTTGTCTCAAATTCTGCATCTGGAATAACTGCGGTTGTCACATAGCCTTGTTCAAAATATGCATCCATAATCTTACCCCTGTCTAAGGCTATAGATTTAACATTATAACTATCACCTGATTTTGTGGTAAGCATCTTTTTGAGTTCCTCAGTCTTAAAAATGGTATTCCCGCTAAAGTTTATCTCCTTAATTTTAAAAAGCTCGCCTTCGGAGATATTGATATTAATGATGATGCCCTCTTTTTCTTTATCATAAACCACATCCGGTTTCTGGATGCTAACCATAGGATACCCATTAGTCTTGTAAAAGAAGAGTAGTTTTTCTATATCCTCCAGTAATTCCTTCTCTTTATAAAAATCACCCGTTGATGTGGTCATTTTCCATTTAAGTTTAAAGGTAGAAAATGCGTTATTGCCGATGAGATGTAGCTCTTTGATTTTAATCACTTTGCCTTCATTAATCAAAAAAGTAACGGTTACCATGCGAGCCTGTTTACCCTCATCTTCTATCTTAGAGTCTATCTTAGCAAAATAATGTCCATTATCTTTAGCCAAATTAATCAATTTCTCTATAGATTCTTTTATGTCTTTCTGGCTAATTGGAACGCCTGTTTTTAAGGTTAGCTCTTTTTTTAAGTCCTCTTCTTTTAATTCCTTATTACCTTCAAATTTAATCTTTGAGACAAGGGATTTTTCTTTAACGATAAACAGGAGAGTTAATCCTTCCGCTTCTTTTTTCAGGTCAACATTGACATCTGAGAAATAGCCTGAGTTGTAAATAGCTTTCAGGTCATTATCTACGGTTGTTGGGCTGTATTTATCGCCTACTTGTGAATGGATGACACTAAAGATTGTAGAAGTTGCCACAGAATTATTCCCTTGAATCTGGATATTCGTAATCTCATTTTCTTGAGCGAATAAAATTTGGGCAAATAAAATTTGGATATTAAGAAGAATAAAAAGCAGGACTGCTATTCGATGTTTCATTTTCACCTTTAACTATACCTCCATACTTGAGTTATTATACATTACTTTCTTTTTTTTGTCAATAAAAAAGGAAGTTAAGCAGTAATGGGTCAGTCTTCGGGGGGAATATGGAAAAATGTATCAACAGGATTCAAGGGGTTGAGGGGTCGAGGGGGCAAGTGTAATAAGGAAAAACTCTTCACTTAAACCCTTGAACCCTCGAATCCTGGACCCCTTTTCTCCCCCTAATAACTGACCGATTACCGACTATTAATAATTTTGATAGACAAATATTGAAATATGGTGTATACTTAGATACACAGACATCAATAACCGCAGATAATAAAGAAATAAGGTAATCGGTCAGCTATTAGTGGAGTATTTTATTATTTAAAGGATATGTAGTAATCGAATTTAACGAATTCATAGAATTTAATTGCCTTTCGTTTAATTCGCTTAATTCGATTACTATTTACAGAATGAATTAATCTTTCGATAACTGACTCATTACGAAATAAGTGTTTATAACATACAAGTTTTATGATAATTTTTGACTAATAATCAATAACCGGCTAATTTTCAAGAAAAAGGAGTGAAAAACTATGGATTTTAAATCTTATTTAGAAAACATTTTAAAGGATGAAGAAATTACTAAATGGGAAAAACTCTATATTCCATTAAATGCCGAAGATGTTATTGAAGAACTTCCTACTATGCCTATCGTGGAGGAGATGATATTAGAAAGGGCACCGGCAGAGGATAAACAATCCCTTCAAGAACGATTCAAAAGAAATAAATACGAATTTAAAACGCAAGATATGCTTACAGAACTTATTGAGATAAAATCAAGACGAATGATTTTAGTTGGCGAATCAGGTGCTGGTAAAACAACCTTACTTAGATGGATTACCCTGCTCTATGCCCAACAGGCAGTTAAGGAACTTATCTCCACCAGCGATGTTCTTAAAAATCGAATCCCTGTGTATATAGATTTAAGCCTCTATCATAAAAAAATAGAGGTGGAAGGATTCTTAGCCGATACCTTGAAATCACGAGGATTAGAATGTTCTTGGGAAGAATTAATCACCGCTTTTGAAGGGGGTAAATTCATATTTTTATTTGATGGATTAGACCTGTTAGGTGGTAGAGTTGAAAATTTTGACCCGGCTATTTCTATACAAAAATTTATTAACAAATATACAAGAAATATTTATCTTCTGAGTTGTCGTAAAGGAATGCGTTATACCAGTTTTCCAGCTAATTATAAGATAATAGAATTATTAGAATTAACTGATGAAAAGATTGAGGAATATTTAGCTCACTATATTAAAGACCCCAACAAAAAAGATGGAATATTAAACCAACTACAGCAATTACCTCAATTTAAAGAGGTATGTCGCACCCCTTTAATCTTACTTTTAATTATCGCCATATTTTCTCGATATAAAGAAATTCCTTCTAATAAAACGCAAGTCTATTCTCGTTATATCAATTGTCTGTATGATTTATTTGAGAAAATGGGCAGGATAACCAATGTAGAAAAAGGGTTAATAGATAATATCTTAGGTGAGTTGGGATTTAAGCTTCAAATTAATGATGAAACCGTAATCAGGAAAGAGAATGTTTTGAATATGATTACCGATTTTATCATTAAACACAAATATGAGAAAATGGCTAAGGATGAAATCCTAAAACTATGTAGTCAATTAGGCTTTTTGAAGATACAGGATGAAGATGTAAAATTCTTTTATCAATCATTTAGAGAGTATTTTGCCTCATCAAAATTAAAAGAATTATTTTTAAAAGGAGTTGACATCTCGACTGCCTTTACTCATCCTAAGTGGACAGATGTGTTGATTTTCTTAACCTCAAATCTTGATTCACAAGATGCAAATAGACTAATTCAAACTATCCTTAAGACTCCTTATGAATATCGTAATCCACTATTTATTGCCGCTAAATGTTCGATTGGAAGTTCTGCAGGAGAAGAAACAAAACAAGAGATTGTCAAACAACTTTTAAATAAGGTCTCAGATAAATATTGGTATAATCAACGAGAGGCTATTTATGGTTTAACCATGATATTAGGTGAAAAGGTAGAATCCCAGGCAATAGAATCCCTGATTCAAAAGTTAAAGGATGAGGAATGGATTCGAAGAGAAAAATCTGCTAAGGCAATGGGCAGGATGTGTGAGAAAGGGGCGATTCCTCATCTGAGGACACTTTTGGAAGACGAAAGCCCATCCGTATATAATGCCGCCTTTGAGGCTATTATTGAGATAGAAAAAAGGGAAAAAGAAGAAATGAAGATTGAAATTAAAGAGGTAGAAGAGGCTTGCCTCGTTGAAGTTCCTGCTCCTTCTATTCCTCCTGCGACATTTCCTCAAATACCGGAAAGCTTGCCTTATCAAGGGACAGAAGTTATACCCGAAAAAACAGAGGCAAACCTTGTTGAGACTCACCCTGTTGAGGCAAGCCTCGTAGAAGAAAAAAAGCTCATTCCCACAGAGCATGTAACCATAGTGTCTATAAATTTAACCAGAGCCATTGAGGAAAGAGGAATTCATATAGAAGAAACCAAGTCCCTGTTTACTAATCAAATCTTTAATACCCTATTAAAATCTATTATTGAGGCTGAACGGGGAGAAGTTGAAGAAATAAAAGAGGAAGTTGTTATTACTCGCTTTGAAAATCCAAAAGATGCCCTCTACTCTGCGGTCAAAATGCAAGGTGTAATCGATGAGTACAACCTGCGTCAGCCATCACGAAAGGTATATTTAAAAATTGGGGTTTGCACGGGTAGACACGGAGTTTCAATGGAAAGAATAACAAATCTTGCAAGTAAAATAGGTGAATTTGCCCGTCCTGCACAAATATTAGTTGTGGAAGATACATACAAGGTTGTTCACGGCAAGGATAAGACGATTAAATTTAGATATTTCGGCTCTCGAAAATTAGAGGGAGAAGAAAGCCAAAAACGGGGGATATATGAACTATTGTGGCAGGGAGAAGAACATGCCGCTATGATTAAAGAATCAATTATGGCAATTGAATATTTAGAACAGGTATCTGCATTTAATATTACCAAGAATAAACCTGTTATGAGTAAGATAAAGGTTGCCAGAAGCTTTTTTGAGAGATTCAAAGGATTAATGTTTCTCAAAGAGCCACAACCTTTAGTTATAGAATTTCCACAATCCGGAGGGGCAATAACACCTATTCATACCTTCTTTGTCAATTTCCCTATTGATGTTATCTTCTTAGACCCCAATTTTAAGGTAGTTGACTTGATGGAAAACATACCACCGGCTAATTTCACAAAACTAAATACCTGTAAGTTCTATGCACCTCAAACATTAGCCAAATATATCTTAGAATTACCACAGGGAACAATACAAAATACCGGCGTAGAATTATCGGATATTGTTATTTTTAAAGAAGGAATATAGGGTAGAGTGTAATTCCTTAGTTATCAGTGGGAAAAAAATTTTGTAAATCCGAAATCCGAATATCGAAATTAGAAACAAATCCAAAATTAAAAATCCAGCAATAATTTAATGTTTCAGCATTTCTACAACCCCTTAATTTTACAAAGTGTTGTAGGAATTCCGAAATATATTAAACAAAGAACTCATCTGCTTGCTTTGTAATAGCCTCTAACCTTTCCTTTAATATCTTACACTCTTGTTTAATGTCTGCCTCTTTAGACACCTGGTATGGCTCTCCAAAAATTATTATTCCTTGTGTAAAAGGATGTGGAAGTAAATATTTATCCCATGCCTTCTGAAATATCCAGCTCTTTTTAGCCGAAGTTGTTAGTGGAACAATATATCCTTTTTCCTTTTTAGCGGCATATATTACCCCTTCCTTCACCTCATAAACAGGTCCTGTTGGACCATCGACGGCAAATCCAACATCATATCCCGCTCTTATTTCTTTTATCAATCCTAATAAACCTCTTACCCCACCTCTTGTATAAGAGCCGCGAACAATCCTGCATCCAAATCTTTTCAAAATCCTGCTCTGATATTCTCCATCACGGCTCAGGCTTGTCATCACCGCAATCTGATGATGACTCAGATATGAAACTAACATAAATTGTCTGCCATGCCAGAAGGCATAAATTAATTTTTTGCCCTCTTGCTTTAACTGCCTGACTTCTTCCTCACCAATGACCTTTATCTTTAAGGTTTTATTGACCCATTTAGCTAATAAATACGCTGAAAGCGGGATAATGGAATTTAATATTTTTTGTTTCATTTAGAATTTTAATCTTACTCCAACTGCGAATCTGCATTGTTGTCCTGGATAACCTGATAGGTATTCATACTTATCTCCGAATAGATTCTCACAGGAAAATGAATAGAACAGATTCTCATTGATTCTCTTTTCTCCAGTGATATTCACCAGGAAATAGCTGGGTAACTTAGACATAGCTGAATTTGTTCCTGCATAAGCCTCACCTGCATATTCACCCTGCATGTTAATGGTTAATTTCTCTCCATCTTTATATCTTAATCCAATCACAAGCTTATTATCAGGGATATTTGGGATAACACCATCAGACTTATTCTTTGCATTAACAGAAGAATAAGTAACATTCTGACTTAACTTAGGATTAAAGAAGTATCTAAGTCCAAGGTCTAATCCTGATAAGGTTGCTTTGCCTATATTCTGTGGTTGATAAACATAAGTAGGTGAACCACCTGACCAAACAATATAGTTTTCTATCTGTTGGGTAAAAACAGCTCCTTCCAGGAAAAGTTCATCTGAAACCCGATAATCACCACTTACCTTATACTTCCAACTTTTTTCCGGTTCTACTACTGCTGAATTTATCCCACGATAATCAGCATCAATATAGAGTTCATCAAAGGTAGGTAATGATAACCCTCGCTCTATACTTCCTAAAATAAGAAGGTTTTCCTTCTTAGAATAATGTAGCTTAAGCAAGAAGTCTAACTGGGATGAACTATTCTTATAGTCATCCAAAGACACCTTAACATCAAGAAGTAGTGGTGGCGTAATTTTAAAGCGTTTTCCTTCAGCATATAAGGAATAGAATCTCAGCGTCCTGTCAATTCCTCTACCTTCTAATTTCTCCTGGTAAATTTTAGTCCCGATAGATAATGGAGGATTACCTTTTTTAAATGGGGTATCGAATCCAAGATGTAACCCCAAAGCATTATTTTTGACTATCCCTGTAGCCGTACCACTATAAATATCCCCTTTTCCAATATCAAGACTAAGTGATAATTTTGATTCTGGTTGAACCTTGACCTCATAACTTAAGGCTATGGACTTTTTTAATTTATTCTCGACAAGCTCATTTTGATAAGGTAAGGTTACATCCTTATTTAGATAATCTACCTCTGTTCGCAGAGACCATTTCTGGAAATTAACCAGGGTATTTCCGCAAAGGTAATCCTGACTAACCTTTTGAAAAGAAGAGTGGTCATTCCAGCTAAATCCATCCGACCTATTCCTGTCTATGCGAAAGTAATAACCTACATCCTTTGTTTCATTGGTGTGAGTAAAATCATACAGCAAAAGCTCTTTACTACCATAAGCCATGCCAAAAGAGTATAAAGTAGGTTTAAGTGTTTTTTCTTCCTCCTTAAAAGAAGGTTTTTTTATCGCCTCCACTTTGGGTAAAACAGGTTTTGGTTCAATCTGTGGTGGTTTAACCTTTTCCATTGTGTATGCCGGAGGCTCAATATTGGGAAGAGGTTTCATAATAACATCCTCCTCCTCATCCTCAAGTACTGACTTATCCTTACCAATAATAGACACCTTTTGTGGCTCAATGTTTGATTTGTCGGTTGAAGTCCCCTCATCAGCTAAAACTATCCCACATCCAAACAATATCACCCCTATTCCTACGACTAAGATACAAATACTTTTTTTCATTTTTTTACCTTCCTCCTTTTTTTTGACAAATAGTTAAATGGTAAATAGTTAAATGGTTACCAATCACCATTTACCAGTTACCAATTTTACTTCTTTTTACATTGTCCTATATAATATTGTGCCTCTGTTACTAAGTCTTTTCTATAGAGAAAATCCTTAATTAGACTCTCAAATTCTTGAATAGCCTCTTTATACTCCCCTTCTTCATATAAACACACACCGATTCTAAACTGGGAATCAGCCGCCCACTCAGAATCAGGGTATTGCTTTACCAATGCCCTAAAGGTCATAATGGCAGAGGTTTTATCATTATCTTTAATAAAACACCTTCCTAACCAATAAAGGGCATCATCAATTTGAACACTTTTTGGATATTCATCAATAAGCAAATTATATTCTACAATGGCTTTTTTAATCTCTCCCTGATTATAATAAATCTCCCCGATTCGATAGCGTAATTCTGCACATAATTCCTTTTCTTCCGGATTGGTTTGTATAAAATCTCGATAAACTACAATTGCCTCATTATATTTTTTTTGTTGAAACAGGCAATTTCCTAATTGATAGAAGGCATCCTTTTTTATCTTTGTCGAGGAGACTTGTCTCGTTGCATCAAGGTTTTTAATTACCTTTTGATAGGCATCTCCTGCCTCTTTAAATTTTTTTAGATTATAAAGGCATGTCCCTATTTGATACTGTGCCTCATTAGCTAAAGAAGCTTGTTTCGTTGAGTCTTGCCTCGTTGTAGATGCCGAAAATTTATCAATTACCTGTTGATAGATAGTGAGTGCATCTTCATATTTACCCTGACTATAGTAAGTCCAGCCTAACCAATATATAGCCATTGGAAGATATTTGCTCTCAGGATGTTCTTTAATTAATTTTAAAAAATATTGTTGGGTAACTACAAATTTTTCCTGTTTATAATAACTTTGAGCTAATTGATAGAGGCAGGTATCTATTAATCTACTCTCAGGATAATTGATAATTATTTTTTGATAGGTATCTATTGCCTGCTGATACTCCTTTAGATTAAAGAGGCAATTACCTGTTTTATAAAGCACCTCAGGAATTAATGCCTGGTCTGTCTCATTAGAAGGCATAGAAAGAAAATTTCTGAATTCCTCAACAGCATCTTTATATCTTCCTTCAAGATAATAAGACCAACCGATTCCATATTGAATTTTAGGTAAAAGATTACTTTGTGGATACTGTTTTTGTAGTTGGAAAAAGCAGCTTCTTGCCTTTTCATATTGTTGTATCCGGCAATAAGCAAGCCCTAACTGATAACATACCTCTTCAAATAAGGAATGTTCAGGGTAATTTTTTAGAAAATGATTGTATACATCAATGGCTGATTGATAATCTTCAACGAGGCAAGCCTCTTTAACAAAAAAATTATTTCCTAATCCATAAAGTGCCAATGGGGTTTGGGGTAAATCTAAGTATGATGCCATCATTTTATAGCAGATGGCTTTAGCCCCTACAAAATCATCTGTCTTAATATAAGCAATGACTAATTCATACAGTGCTTGTGGTATTAAAGGACTTTGAGGACAGTCTTTGACCATCTTCTCATAGATATTGATTACCTCTTGAAATTTAGTTTGCCTTTTATATATCTCACCGAGTTGGAAATAAGCGTTAGCCAAGAGGTCAGTCTCTTCAAAATTTTTGATTAACCCCTCAAAACAAGATTTAGCCTCTTCAAGATTACCTAAGTTTAATTCGCATAATCCCAGGTTATATTGAGCATAAGCGGTAAATTCATTTTCAGGAAATCCTGATATTAGTCGTTGATATGCCGCCTTTGCCCGTTGGTAATCTTTTTGATTAAAAAAGATTTGGGCTAAATAATATTGAGCAAATAATGCCTTTGACCCTGCAGGGTATTTTTCAATGATTATAGAAAAATCCGAAACCGCCTCACTAAATCGTTCCATAGAATATAAACAAAAACCCTTAATAAATAATGCCTCTGGGAAGAGTTGATGTTGCGGATAGGAATTGACAAATTTTGTTGCCTCAACAAATGCGTTATCCCAATCTTTTTCCTTATACCAGCAGTCCACAAGATAATATTGGGCATTAGCCTGTAATTCTATATCAAAAAGGCTTGCCTCGGAGGTTTGCTGCCCTATTGAGGTAGCACTGATGAATTTTGAAAAAGGTAAGGTAGCCTCTTTAAAATAGCCACAATGGTAAAGACTAAAACCCTGGAAGTAAAGACTCATTGCCAGATATGGGCTTTCAGGAGGCTTGCCTCGTTGATGATTTTCGGATATTTGCCTGAAGTATTCATAAGCCTTTGGATAATCCTGTTTTTCAAAGTAATAGTTACCTAATCTATATAGTGCCTCCGGGACTGCAGGGCTCTCAGGATAAGAGTCTATAAGCCTCTGGTAAGTAGCGATTATTTCTTCTTGTGGGCGATTAAGTTTAGTCAAAACCTGAGTAAGACGAGACAGGACATTTGATGCCAATTCACTATAACGAGGTAAGCTTCCTAAATGTATCTGTGAAGGCTTGCCTTGTAAAATCTTGCTTTGTGAAAGCCATTGATATTTCTCTAAAGCCTGCTCGTATTTTTCTTGATAATACAAGCATTCGGCTAAATAGAATGTTGCCGTTGGAATAAGTGAACTTTCCGGATATTTTTGGATGAATTGTGTCCATTTATCACCGGCTGATAGATAAAGCCCCTTGTTGTATAGTTCTTTTGCTCGTTCAAAATCATCTTCGCCTGTGGTAAAAGCCTGTTTTGTAGAGGATAAAATGGAGGTTGAAGAATATTGTCCTGCAAAAGTTGTGATAATAAGTATAAATTGGAGGGCTATTATCAAAAAGATTATATAAATATTTCTTTTCATCTGAAAATCCCCTTTTCTCTTTAATAAGCCTTTTGGTATCAAGGAGTTATGTATTTTTATCCTCTATTCTGTAACTATTGAAATCTTATTTTGGACACTATATCCCCTTGACAGGCTAACCAAAAAATTCCAATC
>JBDRHR010000027.1:0-8716 GCA_043816605.1 Nitrospirota bacterium | reverse complement strand
GACATTATTGTAGCAATGAACCAAGTAAAAACAATAAATCCCGAAGGGATGACATTATTATAGCAATGAACCAAGTAAAAACAATAAATCCCGAAGGGATGACATTATTATAGCAATGAACCAAGTAAAAACAATAAATCCCGAAGGGATGACATTATTGTAGCAATGAACCAAGTAAAAACAATAAATCCCGAAGGGATGACATTATTATAGCAATGAACCAAGTAAAAACAATAAATCCCGAAGGGATGACATTATTATAATTAAAAGTGATTGCACAGGTTGCACTGTTTTTACGAATGCAGATGTTCGTGTGCATAAAGTTTGTCATAATTCTCAAATTCCTTTTCTAAATGAAATTCTTCATCATGGCTTAACTGCCGTAATTCAGCATTAAGCAAGGTATTTTGTAGTTTCTCTTCAAAGACTTGCGGCTGAAGTGCTCGTTGACGCACAAAATAAATAAAATCTACAATTTCAACAAGAGGTTCTACCGGCAGCCCTTTGATGCCTTCAATAACGAGATGCTGATAAGTTTGTTTTGTCATTATTTTCCTCCGCCTTAGGGGGTTCTAATGGTGCTTACCTCAGGAAGCATTCAGTAATCAGGTATCAGTTTTTATAGGATGGAGAATGGAGGAGGAAATGGCGTTCCTTCTTCCTCCTCCATTCTCCATCCTCGATTTTACTGGTTTTGACTGACTGCTGATACCTGATTACTGAAACCTTACTTACCTCAAATATCCCCTATGTAAGTAAATAATCTCCTTTGATGCTCGGTTGCCTCCAGCCACACGACAGATGCGGTTACCTTTAAGTAATCGGTGATTGTTCCTCCCGGTTCATCAACTCCCTCAACCGTAATCGTCCATGTTCCTTTACAACTTCCTATAGTGGTAGTGCCATCGTAGTAATATGGTAATGGGTAGGCGATTAAAGAGTCGTAGTCTGCCTGTTGCATCTTTACCTCTTCCAATTTCTGTTTGCATAAATTCATTGCCTGAGTAGCGTTTCCTGTGGTAACTACATTCAGAGAGCCTCTGATAAACATATTAACGATACTTATCACACCTACAAGCAAAATTAATATGGCAATCATCAACTCAATCATACTTATCCCGGATTCATTTCTTCTTTTTCTCATCACTATTTTTTCCCTTAGACATACTTTTAATCAGTAATCCTATGGTCGCGAGCATAACGATAATCATCAATATAAAGGAGAAATTTCTTTGGGATTTATATTCCTTTTCTACCTTTTCCCGTTTCTCTATTTTCTTAGCCTCCTCACTTTCTTGTTCAGGGGTAATAACACCCGGAACGAGCCCTTTTCCTATCTCCCCTATTGGTGCAGGAATAGCTTTTTCTTCTTCTCCTACTTCTTTTCCTACTTCTTCTGCTTGCTTTTCTTTAACAAATGGTTTTTTCTCTACTAGGGCAGGTGTTGAGGGCTGGCTGGCTTGAATAAGTTGTTCTCTCATGGCTAATTCATCTTCCTTTTTTTGTTGTTCCTTCCCAAATTCTCTTGCCATTTTTTCTCTTTGTGCCTGCATTTCTTCAATCTGTGTTTTTACCTCTTGAGGTGTCATTTCTTTTTTAAGAGGGATACCCGTAATTCCTAAGGAGCTTATAAAAATAATGCTCCCACTCATAAAAAAAATAGTGAAAAGTTTCAACATTTGTCTTTTATCCTTGAAGTAATAGATTAATTTAGAGTATCTCATGGCTGGACCTCCTTCCAACTAATAATATTTATAGTTGCCGTAGATGTTCCTCCTGCTTGTGTAGGAGGTAGCTTTAAATTAATAGGCCAGTCTGGGTCATTACGATATTTAGAGTGAATTCTATAATCATAATTCCACATAAATTTGGTGTAATATGCCATTGCCTCATCTCTTGAGATTAGTGCACCATTAGAAACTGGACTATTAAGAATTCCACCCATAAAATGTTGTGTATAGCAAATACCATCTATTTGGGCAACCGCATAAGGAGAAAAGCTACGGTATTGGTTAACACTGCCCCGATTACCAAATTCTTTGCCTGAGGTATTGAGGGCATCTGCGGACTTATAATTTTCGCCCGTAACCGTAACATCCGCCCAATTATAGTTTTGTCCTTGAGAAGTGCCATGAACACAATCAAATACATTATCTTCATCAGTATCTTCGTAATTTTTATCCCAACCTGCATGACCAAATTGTCCATCGCCTTCACCTTCATCATAAGTATCCGGTATGCCGTCTTTGCCTACATCCTCACTGCCAAAATCAAATAGCCAGCTGTCAGAATACCATTGTGGATGTGTATAATCACCCAGAACAATACTTTCTCTGGCCGCCATTGCCAGAATATCCTTATTGGCATTTGCCTGCTGCCATGCCAATATTTCCGCATCAGAAGGATATAAAGTCTCATTCGTTGTTTTTGGAAAATAACCATCTAAGTTAGTATCATCTAACACAGTAGGTGGATTTTTGTAAATGATGTTATCGGCAATGTATATGTTTTTGCCCGCATAGATAGCTCCCTGTCCTGTAACATATCCCTTAATGATAACATCCCGTTCTACATAGACATTGCCGTTTAATTCTATTGGTTTTTCTGGTTTTCCTTCTAAAACTATACTTTGAACAGGGACACCCTGGTAAGTTTCACCATCACCATAAATCCCATAAATTGTTACTTCATCAGGATAATATGCCTTAAGTGTTCCAGTAGCTAAGTCTCGATAATATTGTGGATTTTGCAAATTAGGCATATCACCTTTTTCTGCGGTAGGATGTTGATATGGTAAATTTTTAGGTTCAGGATGTGGGAAATTTACAATTTCACCTGCTCCGGGAAGCGAAAAAACAGACCAATGTTTATCACAAGTTCCGGCCGCACCACGAAGATGAGAATGGCTTGGTAAGATATCAAAATGTTCATCAATTCCAAGATTGGCATATACATGACCATCAACGCGTGGGGCTTGATTAAAACTCCATCCAGGCCAAAACTCAAATTTACCGTTAGACCGCATATCACCTCTTACCCATTCCCGGGGCACCTGTCCTACATCACCACCTCCATAATACCACCAACCCCAATTATTAAGAAAGTAGGCATAATCAAATACATCTGAGATAAAAGGGGCAGGTCCTGAACCTATCAATTCTGCAATTACCTCTACTCCCCGAACTGTACTACCTATTCCTATTTGCCCAGCCTTACCTTTTCTACCGGTAGATGTAATCTTTAATTTCTGTGTTTTAGTTTCTCCATAACCCATACTCCACCCTAAATCTTCTATCTGGACATAATACGAGCCAACTTCTACATTTCCATCTTTTATTTGGACAGGACTTGTTTCACTACCAAAGCCTGTTGTCCATGAAGTATTATTCGTTATCCACTCATTTTTTATCTTCCAGATAGCTCGTTCTGCCCCAGCCTCAGCTATGGATAAAGAACTAACATAACTTTCATCCATGGCCGTCCGCTTGACTGCTGTTTGACTAATCAACAAATAGACTCCGCCTAAGGCTAATAAGATTAACACAACCATTAAAGCCAAAGGTAAAGCTATCCCTTTTTCCTTTGATGTCCTTAATTTTTTCATTTTCATTACCTCCATTACAGAATTAAACTATGCCTAATTCTCTCTCATCTTTAATTCTATGCGGTTAACAATCTCATTAAGAATTTGTGAGAACTCCGGAGCCGTAGAAATAATTACTTCTTTACCCACATGTTTATGATGAGGAAAAGTAGGTAACTGACGAGCTAATAAATCCTTAGCATTATCATATCTAAAAATAAGTTTGTCTTCACTTTGATAGTGATAACTATATTTGTAGCGTTTGACTTTATCTCTAACATCTACAAATTCACGGAAGTGCAAGATGGAATCATCAATAAAATAAATAGTACCCTTAATAAATCCTATATAATCTGAGCGACTATCAAAAGTTATAACCTTCGACTGAATAACCTTACAGAAATTGATAGTATTTCCAATTTGAACAAAGTAGTCTTTTATGTGCAAATTTCTATCCCCTTCAATCCAAATAAATCATCCTTTAATCTGTTAAGGGTTTCAACCTCTCCTGCCCACTCGATATACTCAAGGCTATCTTCTAATTTTCCATTTTCCGCCTTTTGGTAGAAGTCTTCCGACCTCATCCCATATTTTCTCTCAAATTCTGTTAGTTTATTCACAGTTCTTTCAATTCCTGTTTCAATTGTTTTAATCTCGAGGTTAAAAGCAGACTTTATAAGTGGAATTACATCCTCTTTAGATTTTAATAATACTTCCGGCATAGGTAATTACCTCCTTATATCTTTATAGCATAAAAAGATTAAGATGTCAAGGAAAATAATCCACAAATTTCACAGATAAGAATCCGCAGATTACACAGATTTTCGCAGATTAAAAATAAAAGGATCTTTGGATATTTTTTTCTTCTTTTAATAATCTGCGTAATCTGCGGATATAATTCCCTGGGCAATCAGGAAAAATCAACTTCTTCCCAACCATACCTTACCATTGCCAAGCATTCCTTCAATTCCCTTAATCAATTCATGGTTTGCCTTGATTTTTAAATTTGGGCTGGGAATGATTACAGATTCTTTCTCATTGTCTATTACATGGATATAGATATTTGAATTTCCTTTGAATTTACTCAATAGACTTTTTAATTGAAGAAGTGTTTTTTCATCTGTGGACTCATCAACCTTAATATGAACCACTTTAGAGAATTCCGCCTCTGCCTCTGCCAGTTCGATAATCTCCTCCGCAATAATCTTAGGATGCTTTTCATCCTGGGAATTTACCATTCCCTTAATTAACACAAGGGTATCCGGTCTTAATTTATCCCCGAATTTCTCAAATATATCGGCAAAAACCACTACCTCGACACTACCAACCGTATCTTCCAATGAAATAAAAGCCATTTGCTTTTCATTCTTAGTGGTTATTTGTTTAACAGAGCCAACAAGCCCTCCAATAGTCACCTGGCTTTTATCCTTGAATTCCTTCAATGAAGCCGTAGAGCAGGTAGCATATTTTTTAATCTCATCTTCATATTTAGCTAAAGGATGAGAGGTAATATAAATTCCTAATAACTCCTTCTCGAATTTTAGCAATTGACCTTCGGTCCACTCAGGTATATCAGGTAATTCCTGGTATGTTTGTTTAAACTCTTCTAAGTCATCAAACAAACCGCCCTGTCCACTTGCCTCATCCTTTTGGGCATTAGAGCCGACTTCAATAGCATTATCTAATATTTGAAATAACTGACTGCGTTTTACCCCTACCGAATCAAAGGCACCACATTTAATCATGCTCTCAATTACCCTTTTATTGACCAATCTCAAATCCACTCGCTCACAAAAATCATACAAAGAGGTGAATTTCCCTTTTGATTGGCGGGTGTCTATAATAGAGGCAATAGCCAGACTTCCTACATTTTTTATTCCATTTAATCCAAATCTGATTGTCTCGCCCACTACTGTAAAATCAGCATAAGATTCATTAACATCCGGTGGTTTAATAGAAATTCCCATTTTTCTACATTCGGCGATATAAAAACTTATCTTATCGATATTGCCTAATTCATTGGTAAGTAATCCAGCCATAAATTCAATAGGGAAATGGGCTTTGAGATACACGGTGCGATAGGAAATTAAGGCATAAGCGGCAGAATGAGATTTATTAAATCCATATTCAGCGAATTTAACCATTAATTCAAAGATATTATTTGCCAATTCCTTATCTACCCCATTTTTATGAGCACCAACAATGAAAAGTTCTCGCATCTTCTCCA
Source organism: Nitrospirota bacterium (assembly GCA_043816605.1). GTDB lineage: Bacteria > UBA9089 > CG2-30-40-21 > CG2-30-40-21 > SBAY01 > JBDRHR01. The sequence goes on along the minus strand of JBDRHR010000027.1, from coordinate 2,906 downwards.
TCTTTTCCGGTATTTTTTTACTCATAGCCCGACGGAGTTCATCTGCCTGGCCTAAGGTAAATCCTGCCAGTGTAACGGCAATTTGCATTACCTGCTCCTGATAAACAATAATCCCATAAGTCTCTTCTAATATTGGTTTTAATGAGGAATGAAGATGCTTGATTTTTCCACCATGTTTATTTTTTACAAACTCATCTGTCATACCGCTGCCTAAAGGTCCCGGTCGATAAAGGGCAATTAAGGCAATCAGGTCTTCAAAGACATCGGGTTTAAGTCTGCGGGCTAAATCGCGCATCCCGGTTGATTCTAACTGAAATGTGCCAATAGTTTCGCCTTTGGATAAAAGTCGATATGACTTTTTATCATTTAAAGGAATATCTTCAATCTTTAGCTTAATATTTTTTGTTCGCTCAATATTTTCAATCACATCCTCAATTAAGGTTAATGTTTTCAAGCCTAAAAAGTCCATTTTCAATAGACCTATTTTCTCTATTGAACTCATGTCATATTGAGTAGTTATCCCTTCTGTTTTCGGGTCTTTATAGAGTGGAACAATATTAATTAACGGTTCACGGGAGATGACTATGCCTGCGGCGTGCGTTGAGGCATGTCGGGTTATTCCTTCTAATCTCAGGGCGATATTAATTAATTGCATCCCTTCCGGACTTTCCGCTAATTTTTTAAATTCAGGCACCCGCTCTAATGTCGCGGTTAAGGTAATATTTAATTCATTAGGGATTAATTTAGCCATACGGTCAACCTCAGCATAAGGGATGTTAAGTACCCTGCCGACATCTCTAATTGCCGCTTTAGCCATCATTGTTCCAAAGGTAATAATCTGGGAAACACGCTCCTGTCCATATTTATTTGCCACATATTTGATTATTTCTTCTCTTCGCTCATAACAAAAATCTAAATCAATATCCGGCATACTCACCCGCTCAGGGTTTAAAAATCGTTCAAAAAGTAAATTGTATTTTAATGGGTCTATATCCGTAATTTCCAACACATAAGCGACAAGACTACCTGCGGCAGAACCCCTACCAGGACCTACTGGAATATGGTTGCTTTTGGCATATTGTATCAAATCCCAGATGATTAAAAAATATTCCGTATATTTCATCTGAATAATTATTTTTAATTCATACTCTAATCGGTTTTTTATCTCTGAGGTGATTGAAGGATACCTGTGTTCGAGCCCTTCATAGCACAATTTACGCAGATAACTCTCTAATTCATAACCTTTTTCTACCTCGTAATGCGGCAAATGTAGATGCCCAAATTCTAATTCTAAGTTACAGCGTTTGGCAATCTCAATGGTATTGGATATAGCCTCAGGGATATGCGCAAACAATGCGGTCATTTCTTGAGGGGTTTTGAAATAAAATTGGTCGGATGAGAATTTAAGCCTGTCTTTATCCTCAATATTTTTATTTGTCTGAACACAAAGGAGTGCATCATGGCTCTGGACATCGCTCTGGTAAAGGTAATGAACATCATTAGTCGCGACTAAAGGGATTCCAAGTTCCTTTGAGACTTGAATTAAATACTCATTTATCTGCTTTTGTTCCTCTATATTATGGTCTAATAGTTCTAAATAAAAATTTCCCTCGCCAAATATCTTTTGAAAATCTAAGATTTTTTTCTTTGCCTCATCAAATTTTTGTTTTTTGCAAAGTGATGAAATTTCTCCCTTTACACAACCACTCAAGAAAATTAACCCTTCATGATATTTGGTTAAGAGTTCTTTATCTACCCTCGGTTTGTAGTAGAATCCCTCTAAGTAGCCAAGGCTGACAAGCCTGATTAAGTTACGATACCCGGCCTCATCCTTGACTAATAATGTCCCATGGTAAGCAGATTCGGTTAGTCCTCTTATTTGAGTTTTATCGTGGCGGTCTTTCGGGGCAATATACACCTCGGCACCAATAATAGGTTTTATGCCGACGGAATATGCCTGTTGATAGAATTCAATGGCACCAAACATATTCCCATGGTCGGTCAGGGCAATAGCAGGCATCTTGTATTCATGAGCCTTTTGCACCAAATCACGGATTTTTATAGCTCCATCTAATAGGCTATATTCTGAATGGACATGTAAATGAACGAAATTGGCGTGTAACATCTTTATCTCCTTCCCCATTTCTTCCACTCATTTCTTCACATTGATAATCTGCGTTCATCTAAGTTCTGTTTTAAGTAAATACCTGACATCTATCTTGTCTTTTTCTCTACCCGTAGATTGTTTATTCTTAATAAGGTTTTCTTTTGAAATGAAGGGTATTTTTAAGTTTTCAATCTTGATGATTTCTTTTGTTTGGTAAGCATCGTTGAAGTTTATGCCATCAATGTGTGTAATTATGTCAATACGGCGTGGTGCTACACCGACTTGGAAAATAATTCCTTTTTCAGCAAAGGTTTCTTTGGTAATATCAAATAGAGGAACACCAAATTCAGAAAGGCATTTGTAGATTTTTTGAGAGTTTTTGGATGAGGCTTCTACCCAAATATCGAAATCTCCTGTGGCACGAGGATAACCGTGTGCCCCCATAGCGTATGCCCCGACAACAAGGAATTTTACCTCATTGTCTAATAAAATTTGCAACATTTCTTTGTAGTCTTCGTTCAACATCTTCAACTCCTCGCAATGACCACAGTTCAGCAGTTAATTCCCAAATAAAAGCAATTCTCTTCTCTGGAGAAGCCTTCATAAAACAATCATCATCTTTTGTCATTTTTTTGAGAGATGTTTGTTTTCTATTTAATTTCATCTGAAAATCCCCTTTTCTCTTTAATAAGCCTTTTGGTATCAAGGAGTTATGTATTTTTATCCTCTATTCTGTAACTATTGAAATCTTATTTTGGACACTATATCCCCTTGACAGGCTAACCAAAAAATTCCAATC
>JBDRHR010000026.1:0-5915 GCA_043816605.1 Nitrospirota bacterium | reverse complement strand
AAATAACTTTTTTATGGAATATAAATGGCTTCCTGCCCACTCAAATGCATCCATCGTACTACCCACCACTACCTTCATCTCCTTTATCTTTTTTTTATTTTTTTATGTAATTTTTTAGTTCCGTAACAGCCTGTCGAAGCCAATGACAAAGTCATCAGCATACCGTATCAGGAAACATCTACCCTTCATTCGTGGCTGGACTTCTTTGACAAACCAGTCATCCAATACATAATGCAAGAAGATGTTAGCCAGCATCGGTGAAATTACTCCCCCTTGTGGAGTCCCAGTCTCAGGATAATGCAAATTCCCTTCTTCCAGAACTCCTGCGTTGAGCCATTTCCCTATCAGCCGCAACATGCTCTTGTCATTGACCCGTTTCCTGATAACTTCTCGTAATAGGTCGTGGTCTATGCTATCAAAATATCCACTAACATCTGCGTCCAATATCCAATTGATGTTCATGCCCATGCTCTGCTTCCGAAGCTCATTCAGTGCATTCTGCGGGCTTCGACCTGGTCGGAAGCCATAGGAGAAGTCATAAAACTCCTGCTCGTAAATAGCCTCCAATATCATCGTTACCGCTCGTTGGGCAATCTTGTCTTCAATCACAGGTTTTCCAATAGGTCGTTTTTTCCCATCTTCCTTTTTCAACCAGACTCTCTTGACCGGCTGTGCTCGATACCGCATGGTCTTCATCCGCTCATGAAGGTCTCGAAGGTTCTCTTCAAGGTTCTCCGCATAGGATTTCCATGTCTCTCCATCTACGCCTGGTGTACTCTTCGGATTCGTCCGACTGAATGCGTGCATGAGAAAATCTGGGTCTATCAGGTGCGCCAGTGACCGAATTTCTCTCTCTGGATACCGAACTGCCTGCTCAGCAATTCGCTGGAGTTTTGTTGATACAGTTTGTGGCATTCGTGTACCTCCCGTAATTCCTTCCAGCAATATGTTATGCCCGACTTCACCTTCCCGGTTAGAGGTTCTTTCCCTCCTTCCTTCGGTACTATGTTCAGCTAAGACTGCCAGTCTGCCCTTTTCGGTTCACTTCGCCTTTTGAGCTATCGTTTCCCAATACCTTGTGTCGCTCCCTCTATTCGTGTCCTGTTTCCAGCTCATCAACAGGTGGAAGCTACTGTCAACGCCAGGTGTTTGTTAAACCGGTTACACCTTATCCGGCATCCCACTCAAGGAGACAGGTGGCTCTCTCAAGTTCCCGAGCTACCCCTATGAATACTTGCCCTGCTCACCGACCCCGGTGGTGTTCTGTAAGCTCGCCAATTTCGCTTCCAGAACTGCTGCCTTCCGCCAAAATGAGAGCGTCGGCTTTCCCTCATCTACTTCTGACAAGGTTATCCTTATGACCACAACTTAAACCGATTTCGGGGCTCAATCACACAGCCTATATCCTTACTACACCCGGCGTTATACACTCGGTTACCCTCATGCACACGGGTTCGCTACTGACCTGCCGGCTGGACTTTGGTCAGGTGGGAATAAAGCTCATCTGTTTTGAACTCGCACCCACTGGGTAACAATAACTCATTTCATGGATTATCCTCCAATCCCAAAGTTTCGGATTTATCTTGACACGACATTTTTGTTGTTAGCCTTGGTTTCGCTGTCTTTTTTCTTTTCTTTTGGTTTACTGAACTATCTCATTCCGATTCTGTCCCCTGTCTACTACTCACTCTATTTTTCCAGTAGTCAGGTTTTCTGTTCAACTGCATGACCGCAACAATAAGTATTTTATTTTCGAGAACTTGATAGACAATTCCGTAGGGGAAACGATTTGTCAAACATCTTCTACTATTTGGAGATAATTGCGACCACGCTTCAGGAAATTGGATAATGCGTTGAATGGTTGAGTATACCTCTTCTGCGAATTCTATGCCTAATCCCAGACGACAATCTTCATAGTAATCTATGGAATCATTTAATTCCACTCTTGCAGAAGGATGAAATCTATATTTCATTTTCCAAATCGCCCTCGTATTTCATCAAAAACTTGATTACCAGGAATTGTACTCACTTTTCCAGAACGAACCTCCTCAATACGCCTTTCTGCTTCCTCTGCCCACAGCCTGTCAACCTCTCTTTGGGTTGGAACATTGAGGCTCTCTATCAATCTATCAACAAGTGTTGTCCGCATATCTGAGGGAAGTGACATTGTTTCATTAACTAATCTTTCATTTAGTATTCTCATGTTTTTCTTTCCTTTTTTAATGAGTGTTTTCGGAGATTGTGAATTCAATATTCAAGGTCTGAACCTTACTCTCTCTTATCTGATGAATATTATACCTTATAAAAACCATTTAAGTCAAGTAAAAAATTAAATGCCTGGAGAAATTCATTAGGAAATATGGGATGTTTCCCCACTGCAAGTATTTTTCTAAGTGAATTCTATAATCAAGGTCTAACCCCAGTCTTCTCCGATTTCTTCGATTAAAGCTTAAATCCATTTTCTGTCAGAAGTGTTATGCAAGCATTAACCACCTCAGGGTCGTAGAGAATATTTTTATTGTTTGATATCTCCAAGAGAGCAGTATTCATGTCAAAAGCAGGACGATAGGGACGATGGGAGGTAATTGCCTCAACCACATCTGCAACCGTAAGTATTCGTGAAGCAAGTAGTATATCTTTCCCTAATATCCCATCAGGATACCCGGAGCCATTCATTTTTTCATGGTGTTGAAGAACAACCTGTTGAACAGGCCAGGGAAACTCGATAGGTTTTAAGATATCATAGCCAACCCTTGAGTGGGTTTGGATAATTTGAAATTCAGGCTCAGTTAGCTTGCCCGGCTTACTGAGAATTTCTATGGGGACGGCTATTTTACCAATATCATGCAGTAATCCAGCAATTCGGATACATTCCATAATCTCTTTAGGCACACTTAGTTTATGAGCAATTGCACAGGCAAGCGTTGTAACACGATGTTCATGCCCAGATGTATAAGGGTCCCTCTTTTCTACCGTTGAAGACAATGAATCAACGGTCTCCTCTAAGACCCGTTCCAATTTTTTATAGCTTTTTTGGAGATCTCGTTGAACCTTGTCCCGTTCTCTACGAATGCGTAAGGCAACAATTCCATAAGCCAAATCATCAGCAAGCTGAATCAATAGTGTTAATTCATCATTCCTGAAGGCATCTGATTTAGAGGCATAAATGCCAATTACCCCAAGGATATGATTGCTTATCTTGAAGGGAAATCCAACAATTGAGGCATAACCCAGCATATTAGCCTCATTGTGTCATGTAGAAAGGTTAGGATCACTCAAGATATTTTGACAGATGCAGGGTTTACCAGTACGAATTGCCACGCTCACAGGGTGATGACTATGCTCTATATCAGCCCAAGTAAGATTTTTAATCCCTCAAGATATTCATCCTTAAATCCAAGATGTGCTACAGGATGTACGGACATTTTTGGGTCATGTTTTGCAAGACCAATCCATGCCATATGATAGCCGCCTGTGTCTACAACGATATGGCAAACATTGTTCAATAATATAGATTCCTTGGTGGTGTGAATAAGAGCCTCATTGCAAAAGGTCAAAACCTTGAGGATACGGTTGAGTCGGGATACCTCATCTTCTGCTGTCCTGCGTTCCATAACTTCTATTTTAAGCTGTTCATGCCTTGTTTTTAATTCAGCGGTTTGTTCTGCTATCTTGCTCTCTGTCTGTTTTCTTTTTATAATCTCTTCTTGCAGATGTCTGTTTGCCAGAGATAATTCTTTTGCTTGAAACTCTATATCCTTTTTAACTCTATATCCTTTTTTATTTTAAACAGATTGATAAACGCCTGTACCTTTGCCATGAGAACCGCAGGAATTACAGGTTTGTAGATATAATCCACTGCCCCGAGGGCATATCCTTTGAGGTATTCTTCTTGTCCAAAAGCTATTCCGGTAATAAAAACAATTGGGATATTCTTCAAGCTTTCTCTCTGCCGAATCAAAGTAGCTGTCTCAAACCCATCCATAATCGGCATGCTCACATCCATAAGAATTACCGCTACCTCGTGATGGAGGAGCTGACTCAACGCTTCTTCTCCAGAGATTGCCTTGATGATATTTGCCTTTAAGGGGGCTAAAACAGCTTCCATAGCCATCAGGTTTTCCTGTTTGTCGTCAACAACAAGGATATTGGTTTTTTCTTTATGCATATTCTTTGATTTCATCTAAAAATCCTCTTTTCTATTTCTCGCAAAGGTTGCAAAGAAAGATATAGCCACAGATTCACAAATTATTGGAATTATAAAGAATATAAGGGTTAAGATATATCTAAATATTCCAATCTGTATAATCTGTGAATCTGTGGTGATATATCTTCCTGATTTTCATCCCTCTTTGTGAAACTAACGGCTCATGGATGTTTCATGGCAAGTTAACCTACCCACAAAAATAACCAGATTTGTCTGGTTCATTTTTTTTGTTAGGCTTTGTTTTGCTATTTTTTTTCTTTTCTTCTAACTTCCCAAAATAGTATTCTATCAGTTCTTAATTCTACTTTCAAGGTGTGAGACCCTAATTCTTCCCTGGTCATAATTATTCCGATTTCTGAAATCAGGTAGAAATTATCTGCTCCAATTTTCTATTGTTAAGCCTTCGATTCGATTAAAGTGCTTAATGTTGTTAGTAACCAAAATACCTTTATTAGCTATAGTAATACTTGCGATAAGCATATCCGAATCATCTAAAGGGGTTCCTGAAGATTCTAAAGTTGCTTTTATTCTACCATAATTTCTATCCACTTCATTGGATGTATGAATTACCTGTATCTTTTGTTTTAACTTTTCGATTACCATTAAATTTTCATCCACTTTCTTAGACTTATATGCACCGTAATAAAGTTCACAGCAAGTTAAAATAGTTATCCCTACATTGGGTAAGCCTACTTCAATAATCTTTCTTTCAATATTTTTGTTTCCTTTAAGCCAATAAATTGTGGTATCTGTATCCAGGATATAAATCAAAATACTACCTCCTTGAATCCTCTCCTGTGTGAATATATATCCTTAATAATTTCTTCCGCATCTCTATCATCTTGCCATACGCCACACAAACCAGTCTTTTCCTCAGGCTCAGAGACTAATGTAAATGGAGTAAAACCTTTTTCCTCCACATTTATAATCACTTTAAATTCCGTACCATTTAACACCATAAGTCTTTTTTTAATATTTTCTGGACACGAAAGGTGTCCATCTGGTAAAATCCTTGCCTGATATTCTATATTAATCATCTCTTTTGTTACCTCCTCTTTGGCTTAAATAGTCGCTGTTCCCGGTTTCCAATGTTCAATGTCTGCGATTTACTCTCTCTTATCTTCTGATAAATATTATACCTTATAAAAACCACTCAAGTCAAGTAAAAAATTAAAATGCTTGGAGAGATTTATTAGGAAATATGGGATGTGTCCTGATGTTGTTCTATTTTCAAAATTAAGTATTGTGTCCACAGAATTTCCCCCAAAGAAATTTGTCGAATAAAAAATCAGTATACTGTCCCTACATTTCCCAATCTCAACCACCGTCTTTGGTGGTCGACTGTAGCGAGTTGTTATGAAACATCTCGCTTTAAATTGATAGTAATTTCTTTGCCTAATTTAGTTAACTCAAACCACCCCAATTCTTCTGGTGGGGGTGGATCATAGGGAGAAAGTCTATCTAACTTTGATGGAATATAAGGCTTTGTGATATATTCAACTAACCCGGTATCAATGACTGACTGAATTTGAATATCAGAAAAACCTTTATATGCCAAATCTTCATAGTGTGTTGCTTCAGACGGAATCGTACTTTTCTTCAATAAATAATGCGAGAATAAGGTATCAAATAATGTAGAAATTTGATATACTTATATGCTTAGTTATTGGAGGGAAATATGAGTGAAAAGAGGAAGAAAAATTTTACA
>JBDRHR010000025.1:0-8634 GCA_043816605.1 Nitrospirota bacterium | reverse complement strand
CTCCTTAGATGAAATAATTACCCTGTTATTTTCTTCTACCTCAATTAAAACATCCTCTTTATCCTCTAATTCCCTTATAATCTCAGTTAATTTTTTTAAAGGCAAACAAATACTACCTTCTGTTAATATCTCTAATTCAAGCTGAGTTTTGATACTTAATTCTAAATCCGTGGCAATTAAAGTTAGTTTGTTTTCGTATGCCTCCAAAAGGATATTAGAAAGAATAGGTAAGGTTGTTTTTGGAGAGGTGATTTGAACTAATTGGATACTTTCTAATAATGTTTCTTTTTTGCTTTTTATCTTCATCTTTATCTCCTTTTAATAGATTAAAGAACGGAAAAACCATAATAAACAACAATATCTCTATATGCTCTTTAGTTCTTTAATTTTAATGTATCTATAAATAAAGTATAACAAAACATGAGAAAAAAGTCAAGAAAAAAGTGAATCCTGTGGTAATGGGTCAGTCTTTGGTGGATTAATTCATTCTGTAAATAGTAATCGAATTAAACGAACGGCAATTAAATTCGTTAAATTCGATTACTACATATCCTGATTCCCCACGCGTAATTGACCGATTACCTTCTTTTTTAAAGGTGAGTGGAGACTTCCATAATCATCTTTATAAAACTGGCCAACCCGGGTAATACCTATTACTTTTTTTTCATCCTCAACAAAGGTATTTATAAATTCCGGCATCTTTACTGTCTTGCCAATGTCTATCTTAAAAGAGGCTAATAACTTTATTTTTCCATCTTGCTTATTTAAGGTGATTTGGTCGATAAAGGGACGAATGTCTATTTTCTCCTCTCTTTCCTTAACTACCCGCAGAACCCATATCTCTTCCTTAGCCAGCAATTCTTCAATCCTTGCCTCATCTACAGTGAGGCAAGCCTCCGAAGTAAGTTCTATTTTATAAAGTAAGTGATTAATAAGCGAGGTTAATGATTCAGCCTTAGTGTCAATAAAGCAGGCATTGAGAACCTTTATTCCTTCAGGCAATACTTGATTGAAATTTGCGATTAACTCGTCTAATTTCATCGGTCGGTATAAATCCAAATCCGCATATTCTGCCTGACTGGCTATCCCAACCGCTAAGGCATGGGATAAAGATAATTTTGGATGGGGGCTAAACCCCTGGCTCATAGCAATAGGTATATTTGCCCTATTTATTGCCCGCATCAATACCCGCATCAGGTCTAAATGGGAGATATATTTTGTATTCCCTTCTTTGGTAAATTCAATCCTCACACTGACCTTTCTCTCCGTTTGCTTTTTGCTTTCTGCCTTTTCGAATTTTGGATTTTGGATTTTGGATTTTGGATTGGGAATTGGGGATTTCGGACTGGGGATTGAGGAGCATTCTTTCTCCAAACCACATTGATTACATTTTTTGGTTTGTTTGCAATCAGGTGTTTCCGCACCAGCAATGGCTTTTTGATACTCTTGCCATAGATAATCTTTAGTTACTCCACAATCGATATGGTCCCACGGAAGCATTTCTTCTAATTCCCTGGGTCTATTCGCATAAAAAGCAGGGTCAATTTCGCTTATCTGAAATGCCTTTTGCCACTTATCAAAGTCAAAATACTCATTCCAACCGTCAAATTTGCAGCCTAATTGATATGCCTTTAATAAAACTTTACCTATTCTACGGTCACCTTTTGAAAAAGCCGCCTCTAAAAAACTTAAATTTGTCTCATGCCAGCTAACCTCTATCCCTCTTTTAGGTAATTTACTAAGGATATAGCGTTGTCTGGCGACTAATTCCTCTTCGGGTAATTGAGCCGTCCATTGAAATGGTGTGTGTGATTTTGGGACAAATGAAGAGAGGCTTATTTTTAAATTACGCCTGCCTTTAGTTAATTTATTTAATTTATAAATAATCTCAATAATTCCATCCAAATCACTATAATCTTCAAGTGGAAGCCCGATCATAAAGTAAAGTTTGACTGATTTCCAACCTGAATAAAATATATTTTCAATATAGGTAGTTAATTCCTCAATGTTCACCCTTTTATTAATCACTTTTTGCATCTTTTCCGTGCCTACCTCAGGCACAAGCGTAATACCGGTGCGTTTGATTTTAGCCAGTATATCTGAAATATCGGGGATAAGTGGATTAATCCGTAAAGAAGGCAAGGACAGACTTACGCAAGTGCCAAATTGAGCCTGGAGGGAATTGACTAAATCCAGGATAGAGGAATAATTGGAGGTACTCAAAGAGCCTAATGATAGGTCTTCATAGCCTGTTTTGGAGATAACTTCGTTGGCTTGATTTAATAAGCAAGATACTGACCGCTCACGAATTGGGCGATAGACTATTCCCGCATGACAAAACCGACATCCTTGCGTGCATCCTCGCTGAATCTCTAATGATGCCCGGTCGTGGATAATATTCATATAAGGGACAATCTGGTCAGTTGGAAATGAGGTTTTATCAAGGTCATTGACTATTCTTTTTTTGATTTTTTCAGGCACACGGGGTATTTTAGAGCTAAATTCCTTTATTTTGCCATCTTCATAATAATCTACCTGATAAAGGGCAGGCACATACACCCCTTCTATTTGGCTTAGAGCGACTAAAAGGTCTAATCTCGGTTTATGCCGATTTTGTTTATAAGCCTCTATTAATTCAAGAATGACTTCTTCGCCATCACCGATACAGAATAAATCAATAAATTCCGCTAACGGCTCAGGGTTAAAGGCTAAAGGACCTCCGGCAATGATTAATGGAAATTGGTTATCGCGTGAAGAGGAAAGGAGTGGGATTTGGGCTAAATCAAGCATATTTAAGATATTGGTGTAACTCAACTCATATTGCAGGCTAAACCCAAGCATATCAAATTCTTTAATTGGGATTCGCGACTCAAGGCTAAAAAGTGGGAGAGAGTTTTTTCTCATCACCTCCTCAGCATCAAACCAAGGTGCATACACCCTTTCTGCGACAATATCATCCCGGGCATTAAGGAGAGAATAAAGAATCTTCAAGCCTAAATGCGACATTCCTACTTCATAAACATCCGGAAAGGCTAAGGCTACTTTCACCTCCACCTTCGACAAATCCTTATGAATGCTATTAACCTCATTCCCTAAATACCGAGTAGGTTTAGAGACATGGGAAAGTAAAGGGGTTATATCAAGTTTAGTTATCATAATGTAATCAATATATGTCTATTGTCAGTTACTACTGTTTCAACCTTCTGTCCTGGTTTTAAACTAAGTAGGCGAGCCATCTTCCGGTCAAGAGGGAGTGAAAGTATTCCATCAGATGTGCCCGTAATTTCTTCTGTTAATCGAAAGATTGGCATACCTTCTTTCTTAAGTTTAAATGTATCTTGAGTAGATAAATTTTTTATTGTCTGACACTCCCTACATTCATACGCTGTAAGAATCTTCCCATCTTCCTCAAAATCAACTATAATCTTTTGCATATTTTTCCCACATTCATCACAAATAGGCATACTTTTCTTTTCACCTCCGCCTGATTTTTGCATTGATTACCTTTAAATTTCCATTTATATCTTTACTACACAAAATATAAATCTCTTTTTTCCTTGATTTACGAATGAACTTAATCAGATTGGGGTCGATTGGAATTCCCTTTGTAGTGAGTATTACTTCTACTACTACATCCCATGGGACTTCATTCTCATGTTCAACGATATAATGGTAAGTCTTTTTTATGGTCAAAATTCTACCACTTACGATTATTTAAACATCTCCATGAATTTCCCAAAGAACTTATGTTTATGTTCCTCTTCGCGTTTATGCAACTCTTCTAATTCCCCTTTATCAAACCACAGCCCTTGGCATTTATTACATTTGTCCAGGGTAATCCCTTCGAGCTCAACATGATGCAGTTCTTGACCACACTTAGGGCAATGCATAAAATGTATCTCTTTTGCTCGTCCTTCTTCCTCTATCCGTTTTTTCTCTTTTGCCGCCTCAATTAAGTCCTCTTCATGCTCCTTAAACCATTTATCCTCTTGTTCATGTTTTTCAATTTCTGCCGGCATAATCTTTACACCTCCTTTATTTTGAACAGGACATAGCCTGTAATGATTAATATCAACATAGATACTGCCACAGGTAAAATTACCGGACCAATCCATGGAGAGGGAATAAGAAAATAACAATCCTGAGTAAATAACGATGGTGGCCAACCAAGTAAAATATATAGGGAAATGTAATAGAATATGTCCCAGACGGCAAATGTCCAGAGGAATATACAGAGGCTTTCTAACTTTCTTCTGCCAACTAATAATGCTACGGTTAATAGTATAACAATGGTTGCCACCTCTCGTGTCTGTTCAATGAATAATAGGTTATGCTTCCGCATTATTCCTACGAGCGTTGCATTCCCCCATTCCTCTACCGGGATAGGTTCTAATATATTCCGAATATAGGTTACAACTACCCCTTCAAGATGGCCAAAGGCAATGCCAAATAAGGTTAAGAAACCCATTTTCCAGATAAACCTTTTCATAGAGAATAGCCGCCTTTGTCAGGGATGAGGGATGAGAGATGAGGGATGAGTTTTCTTTATTCCTCATCCCTCATCTCTTCTCCCTCATCCCTACCGATTACGATTTCTTTAGTTGAAGTTTTTCTTCATCTATCCTTGAGGCGACAGCAGATTTTAATATTTCTATCTTCATGTCTTTATCCCCTATCCGCAAGATAAGGGTATTTTCCTTTACATCAAATATTACACCATAAATCCCGCTTGATGTAATTATTTTATCCCCTTTTTTTAAATCAGCTAACATCTGTTGATGAGTCTTTTTTTCTTTTTGTTGAGGACGAATAAGCAGAAACCAGAATATACCAAAAATCATAATCAGGGGAAGGAAGGAAGATAAGACACTACCACCTCCAGGGGGTTGGGGTGAAGCAGGTTGTGGGGCTTGAGCCTGTGCGGCTAATAAATAAAGATTCGATAATCCAATCATCTTATTGTTCATCTCCTTTTTTTAATGTTACATTAAATAATAATACACTACATCCTCAATATTGTCAACAGTTTTTTGTCTAAAATAGTAATGGGTCAGTCTTTGGGGGAACAAGGCGGACAACCATAAAGGTTGTCCCTACGAATTCGTTACCTGTAGGGACAGGGCTTGTCCCTGTCCGAGATAGAGAACAAATTTCCCCCCAAAGACTGACCCATTATCTAAAATAGTTTCAGGTTGTAGGTTGTAGGTTATAGGTTATAGGTTACAGGAAACTATAACCCATAATCTGATTTAACTATACCACCCAATATTTACATAGGGAGAATCCTTTATTTCGTAAATAGGAACGAACTTTTCAATGCCTTTAAGTTCTTTGGACCCAACACTTTCAATCTCAACTATTACCTTACCATCAATCAAAGGAATTAAATCTTTGATAATTAACACCTGGCCTTTATCAGAGTAAAGAGGAATTCTACAAGCCATAAGAAATGGTTTAGTTAATTGTTTTTCCTTTTCTATCTCTAACTTACCACAACTTATACCTATACGAACACAAATTTCTTCCTCAAGTGATTTATTTTCATTATATTTAATAAATTCCTTTTGAATTTTACGGCCACATTCAACCGCCAAAACCGGATCTGTCCAGATACTTATATAGGCATCTTGAATGTTTTTAACTAACTGTCCACCATCTTTAATAATAGGCAATAGGATATTTTCGTAATCCTGTAATTTCTTCTTCCTTACCTCATCTTGAGATAATACCTCTTCGTCTCCCACAAAAGGGCTATATCCTCGAATATCTGTCCCTAATACGATTACTTCTTTTGGATATTGTTTCAAGAGTTTAGCCTGGTCTTTAATTAGCTCACTGATTAAAATCTCTAAATTACTTTCCGTCTCCTTTATCCCCTCAAGGTTACATTTTAAGGCATAAATATTCTTATCACTTGACCCTGCAACTAAATATCCCAAAGATGTAAAAAAAAGGCTAAGAATACCAAAATCAGTCTCATGGACATAGACTAACTTACCACTTTTATTTAAGAGATGGAAGTTTTGCCAGGGAGATGAAACAATGATACATTGCCCATCGGAGGTAATAGACACACCACTTATTTCATCATGGAAATAATACTCCCACATTAGCCGACATTTACGGTCATAGACATATACCCGTTGATTATCACAACCAACAACAATATATTCCCCATTATTAGAGATAGCGACTTTAAGTCCCCTACCTTTTAATCTTGTCTGCCAAAGAGGTTTTCCGTCATTACTTAGAAAATAAAGATTACGGTCATTTGAACAGGCAATTACTGAATTATCGTCTTCTGCAATTGCCACAGAATTAACATAATCCTGAGTCGCCCATTTCCAGAGGAGTTTTCCATACCGGGTAAAAAAATATATGTTACAATCATTACCCCCACAGGCAATATATCTTAAGTCATGAGATATAACTACACTATTGGCACTTATAGACTCCTGCCAGATTAAATGGCTATTTCTATCAAATAAATACAGGGTGCTATCTTCTGCTCCTGCAAGTATGTATCTACCATCATCAGAAATCGTTGCACATCGTATTGGGGCTTTTGTTTTATATTTCCATCTTATATGTCCCTGAGTAAGGTGGTATATATTAGTATCTTGAGAAGATGCCGCCACTATATGTTCACCATCTTTACTTATAGCCACACTATCTACTTTATACCCAATCTCCTTATTCCACAAACTGCGAACAATATCTTCCACTTCATATCCTCCCCAACAGTAAGCATTCATGGTTCGACAATGGTTCGACAGGCTCACCATGACAACACTGTCACCGTGAGCCGTGAGCCTGTCGAACGGTCGAACGGTCGAACAGTCGAAGGGTAATTACTGAAATCTTACCCCCGACATTTCCCTCATACTTATTACCACCTTATCATTGACTGTCACCGTGCCGATTAAAATAGATTTTTTAAATAATCCATGGCAATCTGAGCCACCGGTCATAAATAAATTATACCTTTGTGCCATCCTTTGGCAAAACCCTTCTCCTTTCATATCTTGTTGAGAATGATATACCTCGAGCCCCTTTAGTCCCAATTGGACCAATTCTGAGATTAAATTTTCATTACATTTAGAAAGACAAGGATGGGCTAAGACAGGTATTCCGCCTGTTTTTGAAATTATTTCAATCGCTTGTTCAGGGGTAAGACGAAACTTAGGCACATACGCTTTTGCCCCATAATTCAGGTATTTTTCAAAAGCCTCATGGATAGAATTTACTGCCTTTGTCTGATGTAAAACTGTAGCGATATGCACCCTGCTTATCGACCCATTTCGTTCTTCTGCCTTCGCTACCTGCAAGACATGGGCATAATCAATATCAACATTTAATTCTTTTAGTTTTAAGACAATTAATTCTGCCCTCATTTGTCTTGTTTTACGAAAAATCCCTAATTGTTCATTAAACCATAGATTTTTCCAATCAATAAAATAGCCTAAAATATGGATCTCTCCACTTCCGTTACCTTCTGTTTCTACACTTAATTCTACGCCTGGAACAACCTCAATCCCATACAATTCAGCATACTTTATTGCCTCATCAATTCCATCTATGGTATCATGGTCAGTGATACCAATGGTCGATAATCCTGCTTTTTGGGCATACCCCACAACCTGTTTTGGTGATAAGCTACTATCAGAAAAATGGGTATGAATATGGAGATCGGCTTTAGGCATTATGCTTGTTTAATCTTTTCTGCTAATTCTTCTTTTTTAGCTATAGCTGCCTCTTTGACTGTCTCAACCGCCGATTGAATGTGTGTTTTTGCATCCTCTAATATCTTTTTAGTTTGATGCACCAAATCTTCAGCGTGAACTTTTACCTCTTCGGCTAAGTCCCCTACCTTTTCTTTGGCAATATCAGTGGCTTTTTTAACCCTCTGTCGTGCCTCCTCACCTGTGATTGGGGCAAGTAGTAATCCTACACCTAATCCCACCAAACCACCTAATAGAAAAGAAACTATAACTGAACCATCATTACGCTCTTCTGCCATCTTTTTTCCTCCTTTTTTGAAATTGTCGGACAGGTCTGACCTGTCTGACATGTCAGACTCCTCTTTTAAAAAATCTTAGTCCACTACCTATTCCTGCTACCATACTCATTATTTTAATCAAAGGCGTATTAATCCCACCGGCAATAATCTCTGTCACCCCTTTTATCTTATTTATCACGCTATCAATTTTTTCCGCATCCTTTTCAAAACGATTTGATAAGGTTTGGACGGTTTTATTTATCTGGGTAACACTTTCCTTTGCCTCTTCAGATAAGCTATAAATTGATTTAGCAACTACCTCTATTTCTTTGGCTGTCCTTTTTATCTGGATAATCGCAGGGATAAGTATAGATATTAACCAGACTAAAGCAATAGTTAAACAAACTACACATACTTGAATGACCACTTTTAGTTTCCTCCTTGTTTTTTTATTTTAACATTAAAGTAAAAAAAAGTCAAGGAAAAATTTAGATGAGGCATTCGGGAAATAGGTTTTTGAGAGGAATTTTAATGACCAAAAGAACCTCTCCGCTATCCTATGAGATACTTTTTCAGCCCTCAAGTAGAAATTCTATTTACCATTACTATCTAAATTCCCTTACTTTTTCTCGAAT
>JBDRHR010000024.1:0-3375 GCA_043816605.1 Nitrospirota bacterium | reverse complement strand
GAAGAGGGACAGTGGAACATTTTCAATTTCTCAAGAAGGTATCCATCGGATTGGATTCCAAACAAGGGATATTATTGGCAATCAATCAAAGGAGAAGGTGATTGATGTTATTGTTGATAATGCACCGCCGGAAATAAAAATGGAGATAGATAAATATGTAAAACTAAAATTAGGATGTTTTGTTCATCCGGACACCAAATTTTCATTAATAGCCGGTGATGATGCCTCTGGTGTGGATGATGTGTTATACAAAATAGATGCTGGGGAGTGGAAGAAATATAGTGGGGCATTTTCGATTCTTGAGGGAGGTATCCATCGGATTGGATTCCGAACAAGGGATAATATGGGCAATCAATCTAAGGAGAAGGGAATTGATGTCATTGTTGATAGGATACCGCCAGAGGTAGTACTTGTTACAGATAAGGATGAAATAGTAAAGGATGGTGATTCTGTTTTGCCGTGGTGCAGGTTTAAGTTAAAGGCAAATGATGATGGGGTTGGCATAGATAAGTTGTACTTTAGTGTTGATGGGTCTAAATTGACAGAATATAGTGAGCCATTCTCCATATCTGACAAAGAAATTCATCAGATTAAATTTCAGGCGACAGATTTGCTTGGCAATCGTTCTGATATAGAAGTAGTTAAACTTGTTGTTAAGCATAGACTTCCGGAGGAAAAATGATAAAATAGAAAAATTAAAAGTGCAACGGTGCGTTGCACTAATTCCATGTCGTAGTAACATTTTACCCAGTAAGGAAGAAGCGTAACTATGGATTTAAATACCGGTTTTTTATCAGAAATAAAAGAAATCTTAATACATGCCAGGAAAAAAGCGTATACTGCTATTAATTCTGCTCTTGTAGAAGCCTATTGGCAAATTGGAAAACGCATTGTGATTGAGGAACAAAGTGGTAATAATCGTGCTACTTATGGCGAGGAAATTCTAAAAGAATTATCCAAAGCACTTACATTTGAGTTAGGGAAAGGTTTTTCTTATGCAAACCTGAGAAATTTCAGACAATTTTATCTAACATATCCTGATGAACAGATTTGCTACACACTGTGTAGCAAATTAAGCTGGAGTCATAACCGCCTGATAATGAGAGTGGAAAGCGAAAATGCCAGAAATTATTACTTTAAAGAATCCCTCGAACAAAACTGGAGCGTTAGAGTTTTAGAGCGCAACATTAACACTTTTTATTATCAGCGTATTTTATCATCTCAAAATAAAAAAGAAGCCCTATTGCAAAGCAGTTCTTTTGAAAAACAAAATTCCAATGATTTTATAAAAGACCCTTATGTTTTTGAATTTCTAAATATACCGGAACCTTATAACGCTACCGAAACAGAGATTGAATCTGCTCTTATCGCACATTTACAGCAATTTTTACTGGAACTGGGTAAAGGGTTTTCCTTTGTAGCCAGACAATTTAGAATCAGCACAGAGACCAGCCACTTTTATATTGACTTAGTTTTCTACAACTATATCCTGAAATGTTTTATTCTATTTGATTTAAAAACCTCTAAACTAACTCATCAGGACACTGGACAGATGGATATGTATATTCGTATGTTTGATGACCTCAAACGAAATGCAGATGACAACCCCACTATCGGCGTTATTTTGTGCAGTGAGAAGGAAAAGACTGTTGTTAAATACAGTATTTTGAATGAAAATAAACAGCTTTTTGCAGTGCAGTATAGTCATTATCTGCCTACCGAAGAGGAATTAAAACAGCTCCTTGAACACGATAGAAAATTGCTGGAAGAAAAGCCAAAGGAAAAAGTGTGATGAAGAAGTATCCGGCATATAAAAAAATCAGACTGTGCTCTGCGGAACAACGAAAGTATTAAATGGAAAGAAAACAATGTATTAAAACCAATAGTAGATGAAGTTCCTTTATTCAGAAAGAGGGAAGATTCTTATTTACACATAAGTATAAGGTGGTATAAAGTATGGAAGATAGAAGAGCAAAGATTTTGGTAGTTGATGATGAGGAGTTTAACAGAGAGTTACTTGATGCCGTTTTGTGTTCGCAATATGATGTCATTACAGTTTGTAATGGAGAAGAGGCATTAGAAAAGGTTAGCCATGAGCCGCCGGATATAATTCTGTTAGATGTAATGATGCCCCGCATGGATGGGTATGAAGTATGCAGACGGCTGAAGGAGAAGAAAGAGACAATCCACATTCCAGTAGTAATGGTGACGGCATTAAAGGAGAGGGAAGATAGGATAAAAGGGCTTGAGGTAGGAGCAGATGATTTTTTGACCAAGCCGATAGACCGTGCTGAGGTTTTAGCCAGGGTGAAATCACTCCTTCGCATAAAATATCTCTACGATGAATTGACCGAAATTAACGAGAATTTAGAACAGCGGGTAAAGGAACAGGTGGAGAAACTGCGGCTTATGACGGTTGAGAAGGAACGACTGCAGAAGGAATTAGAGATTGCCAGAGATATTCAACAAAGTTTCCTTCCTCAATCTATCCCTCAGATAGAGGGGTTCGAACTTGCGGCAGTTAATCTTCCCGCCAGGGAGGTAGGGGGTGATTTCTATGATTTTATCCCTATCACTAAAGATAAATGGGGCCTGGTCATAGCCGATGTCTCAGGAAAAGGGATTCCGGCGGCTTTGTTTATGGCATTATCCCGAACCGTAATTAGAACCAACACGATGGGTAATCCCCTTGTCTCTGAGGCAATCCACAAAGCAAACGAGTTCATTATGGAAGAGTCCGAGATAAACACTATGTTTGTTACCCTGTTCTATGCTATTTTAGACACAAAGAAGGGAAGATTAACTTACATCAATGCCGGGCATAATCCCCCTTTTATCATCAAACCAGAAAAAGGTGAGGTCATAATCTTAGAGGGAGAAGGAATTGCCCTGGGTGTAATACCGAATGTTGAGTTAGAAGAAAGGGAAATCTCCGTAGAGAAGGGCGATACTGTCGTCCTTTATACCGATGGGGTGATTGATGCCATCAATGAACAAGAGGAACAGTTCGGGGAGGAAAGGTTTATTGAATTGCTTAAGGAAAACTGCGGCTTGCCTGCTCAGGAAATTATTGAGCGGGTTCAACGGGAGGTCATCACCTTCAGCGGTAACCAGTCCCAGTTTGACGACCTAACATTGGTAGTTTTGAAGATAGGTAGATAGGTTGTAGGTGTTTAGGCTGTAGGGTCAATGTATGGACTAACAGCCTACTGCCTCATTACTCTTTAAATTTAAGGTAACCGTTCAAATAACTATAAACTGTAAAATGGATACTGTAAAATGAAAAATGTATAATGAAGACTAAGGAAAGAATAGTACACTACAGCAAAATTCTTTAATTTTCAATTTTTAATTATCCATTTTACAGTTTACAGT
>JBDRHR010000023.1:0-3077 GCA_043816605.1 Nitrospirota bacterium | reverse complement strand
GGAATTTTTTGGTTAGCCTGTCAAGGGGATATAGTGTCCAAAATAAGATTTCAATAGTTACAGAATAGAGGATAAAAATACATAACTCCTTGATACCAAAAGGCTTATTAAAGAGAAAAGGGGATTTTCAGATGAAAGTATGCCTTAAAGAATTGCGAGAAACAAGGATATGGTTACTTATGATTGTAAAAGCAAATCTTATAAAACCTCCATCAAAACTTGAGTCTCTGATTGATGAAAATAATGAGTTGATTTCGATTTTTGTAACAAGCATAAAAACGGCTAAACAAAAGGAAAACAAGACCTCC
Source organism: Nitrospirota bacterium (assembly GCA_043816605.1). GTDB lineage: Bacteria > UBA9089 > CG2-30-40-21 > CG2-30-40-21 > SBAY01 > JBDRHR01. The sequence goes on along the minus strand of JBDRHR010000023.1, from coordinate 2,769 downwards.
TAATTCTTTATTCTTTATTCTTTATTCGATATTCAATATTCGATATTCAATATTCTTTTAATTCCTTAAGTTATTGCTTATTAAGGATAAAGGGAAGAGTAAAACCGTTCAAGGAGAAAAAGATGGAGTTATTTGTTTCCCAATTTCAAAACTTTTTTTTAGTTTTAGCCCGGGTTTCAGGGATATTTGTCATGGCGCCTTTTTTTGGCAGCTTGAATATTCTACCGCGAATAAAGGCAGGATTAGCCTTGTTTATCTCTTTGACCATATTTGGAGTAGTCAATAAACATATTAATATTGTCCCCAACGATTTACCTACATACAGTCTTATGGTTTTTTCAGAGGTAGCCATCGGCTTAATTATTGGATTTATGGCGACGATGGTCATGTCTTCATTTCAAATATCTGGGGAGTTGTATAGTGTTCCTATGGGATTTGGAATTGTAAATACCATTGACCCATTATCACAAGTAGAGCAACCTATTATTGGTCAGCTTATTGGTTTATTTGCCTTATTGATATTCTTGGGTTTTGGTGGACATCATATGATGCTGATAGCTGTCTGTAAAAGTTATGAAATAGTCCCAATATTGACTTTAAGTTCTTGCAGTATCGTGGTCAAAACAATTATAACCACCTTTGCTGCTATGTTTTTAACGGCAGTGAAGATTAGTATGCCTGTTATAGGGGTATTATTTCTGGTTACATTAGGTATGGGCTTATTATCAAAGGCGGCACCTATGATAAATATCATGGTTTTAGGTTGGGCAATAACCATTGTGACAGGAATGATAACCTTGATTTTTTTATTCCCTTTGTTAGCCAAAGTAGCTGTGGGTTTATTTGAACAGTTATTTTGTGATATTGATAACCTTTTAATAACATTAGGAAAGGTAAAAGGAAGTATTCAGTAATCAGGTGTCAGTAATCAGGTGTCAGTAATCAGGTGTCAGTAATCAGGTGTCAGTAATCAGGTGTCAGTAATCAGGTGTCAGTAATCAGGTGTCAGTAATCAGGTATCAGGGTTTTAAGTTAGTCTTACCTGATTACTGACACCTGATACCTAAATGCTTACAGGTGAAATAAAAGATGTCAGATGATGAATTATTGGATGATAAGTTGATTGATGATATTAAGGAATTTGATTTACAATTATTTGCCAGGGCTGAGGATGACGGAAGGACAGAAGAACCAACAGCACGGAAAATTCAGCGAGCCCGAACAAGAGGGCAGGTATCTAAAAGCAAAGAACTTACTGCTGCCGGCATATCATTGGTTACTATCCTTGTATTTACTTTTATTGGCTATTTTATGTTCACGGAAATAGTAAAATTTCTTCACACCGCTCTTTCACAACTTCATACTAATACAATTAATTACGGCAATTTCTCACAAATACTTGTGTTTAATATTACCGCCTTTTTAAAGATAACTTTGCCTATCATGCTCATTGCACTATTTGCCGGATTACTATTTGAGGTTATGCAAGCAGGAATTTATTTTGCACCACTTGCACTAATGCCTGATTTCACAAGATTAAAACCAAATTTTGGACGAGTTTTTAGCAAACTTATTCCTTCTAAAGCGGCATTAATTGAGTATGGTAAGACATTTTTTAAAATAGCAGTCATTACCATTATTACCTATCAAATAATAAAAAACAGCTATTCTGATCTACTTTTGTTAATAGAAACAGATGTAGTCAAAGGATTTTTCTTGATTGCTAATTTAGCCTTTAAAATTATTATTTGGGTAACTATATTTTTGTTACTTCTGAGTATCTTTGATTATTTTCATCAACGCCACGAATTCAAGCAAAACTTAATGATGTCAAAACATGAATTAAAGGATGAATGGAAACAATTAGAAGGTGACCCATTGATGCGTGGCAGGGTTAGAGAGAGAATGAGGCAAATGGCTACAAAAAGAATGATGGCTGAAGTCCCGGGAGCAGATGTAATTATCACTAATCCCACACATTTAGCTCTTGCCATTAAATATGAATCTGCGGCTATGCGGGCACCAACCCTCGTAGCTAAAGGTAGGGATTTAATCGCTGAGCGAATTATTGAAATAGCCAGAGGATATAATGTGCCGGTGGTAGAAAATAAACCATTAGCCGAAATCTTATTTGACACAGTAGATATTGGTGTAGAAATTCCTAAAGAACTTTACCACGCAATAGCTGAAATATTAGCTTATGTCTATCAACTAAAGCAGAAAAAACAAACGGCGTGAAAAGAGAAACGGGATTCGGGGTTCGGGATTCGGAGTTGAGGTAATAGTCTTTTTATTACACCCTACTAAAGCCTGGTTAACTTATTTGAAAAGATGGAAATTCGTCGGTGTAATTTTCGTAGTGTATTTCTACATTTTTAACGCTTGCTCCGTGTGGTCCTTTATGGCACCAGGAGATGATTTTTTCCACCTGGGTTTGTTCTCCTTCAAACACCGCCTCTACCCTACCATCACGAAGATTTCTCACCCATCCTCTAATTCCTGAATTCCTTGCTTCATCCTGGGTACAGACTCTAAAACAAACGCCATGGACATAGCCGGAGATAAACACATGGACACGGATATTCATCACAATTTTATTTACTCCTCAACTTCTAAATTAGTTAATTATTTGTAACTATTTACCCAGTTGAAGTAACAAAGAATATAAGCCACAGATTCACAGAGAATAGAAATCAGAGGTAAGAATTTATAATCTGTGAAAATCTGTGTAATCTGTGGCTTTTCTCCATGTTTCACTGCTTCTATGGT
>JBDRHR010000022.1:0-5160 GCA_043816605.1 Nitrospirota bacterium | reverse complement strand
TTCGGGGGGAATATGGAAAAATGTATCAACAGGATTCAAGGGGTTGAGGGGTCGAGGGGTCAAGTGGAATAAGGGAAAACAAACACTTGAACCCTTGAACCCTCGAATCCTGGACCCCTTTTCTCCCCCTGATAACTGACCCATTACGAGGCAATACTATCTTCTATTGAAAACACAGATTTTTTTACAATAGAAGGTGGAATTTCTATTGTTTAAAAGGATGATGTGGCGATAAATTCATAGAATGCCATACCCAGCCAACCGGCAATACCGGTTACAAATGAATAATAAAGCCGCATAGATGGACATAGGCTTCAACAAATCCAAACATTTCTCCCTCTCAATTTGTAACTACTCAGGTTGTTTAGGCTGTAGGTAGTAAGTAGTGCCGCATTACTCTTTAAATTTAGGGTAACCGTTCAGCCAGTTTAAAAATAACTGTAAATTGTAAAATGGATAATGGAAAATTGAAAAGTTAGTCTTATGCCTTGGTGGTAAGAACCAATTTCCACTCCTTCATTGGACATTTTTCATTTTACAGTTAATATTATAAATGGTTTAACCACTAAAATAAGTTGTCAAGAGGCAGTAGTAGAGTCAATGCGTGCCTAATAGCCTACAGCCTATCTACCTGTTCTTACTATAATCCCAGCAACCGTCTAATATCATTATTAGAAATAAGGATTGTCAGGCAAACAATAAGGGTAATGCCCACCCATTGAATAGCGGTTTGGGTTTTAATACTCAGTGCCTTCCCTCGTATCTTTTCTATGGTTAAAAACAACACATGCCCGCCGTCAAGGATTGGTAAAGGAAGGAGATTAACTACCCCCAGATTAACACTTAGCATGGCAATAAAGCCTAAAAGGTAAGTAAGTCCTAATTGTGCTTGTTCACCGCTCATTTGAACAATACCAATAGGACCGGCAAGGAGTTTATAAGAGAGGGCACCACATATAAGTTGCCATAAAATAAGAAAAATAACCTGAATAGTGGCTAATGTCTGCTGTAACCCATGCCATAAAGCGACTAAGGGATTAACACGATATAGCTCGGTTAAGGAGAGAATTCCAACAGAGCCTACCTTTATTTCCTTTTTCTTGTCAGCATCATAACCTGGTTTAGCTGCAGGGGTTACTTTGATATTCATCAATTCCCCCTCTCTGCTTATTCCAAAGATTAATTCTTTACCGGGATTTTTACGAATAATCTCTGCCATTTCATCCCATTGCAAGACCTGCTTACCGTTAATAGAGGTAACCATATCCCCTTTTTTTAATCCTGCCTTTTGTGCCGGATAGCCTTTCAGAACCTCTTTGAGCTTAGTTGAGACATAAGGCGAAATACCTATTTCCTTATAACCAGTCTTTTCATCTTTGATTACCTCTATCTCCTTCGTTATCATTTTGTTGTCTCGCTCAAGCGTTAATTCTACCTTGCCGGATACTTTAGAGATACCCTCAATTAATTCAGTCCAGTTATTAGTCGAAACATTATTGATTTTGATAATTTTGTCTCCGGCTAATATCCCGGCTATTTGTGCAGAGGAATCCTTTTCTATCTTACCCACAATATTAGAACAGGTCGGCACTCCTAACATCGCAATAAGTGAAAAAAGCACAAAGCCCAGGACAAAGTTCATGAAGGGTCCTGCAGTTACAATCTTCATTCGTTTTCCAACCGATGCAGAACGGAATTCCCATGGTTCTCCTTTTAATTCTTCATTTGGCTCATCACCAGCCATTTTAAGATAACCACCCAAAGGAATAGCACAGATACGATATTCTGTCTCTCCCCGTTTAAAGGCAAATAATTTTGGTGGAAATCCAATAGCAAATTGTTCCACCCTTATTCCTTGTCTTTTTGCGGCTATAAAATGTCCTAACTCATGAAAAAAAATCACTATGCCCAATACAATCAGGGCAGCAATCATTGTTATCATTTCTTAAAACCTCCTCGTTACATTGGTATTATCAAGAAAAGCTTGTTTTTCTCTTGATTTTTGTTCCTTCTTTCTTTATTGAATATTATTCTACCAGAAATTTAAGGTTATGTCAATCAATTTTTATTTGAGGCATTCGGGAAATAGGTATTTTGAGAGTGAGAAAAGTCTATTAGAACCCTTTTTCCAACTGTTTTTACTGCTTCAGTAATTCTCATTTTGAAATAACTCCGCCATTTATGGCGGAGGGGTGCCGGTAACATAACTAACCAGGCTTTAGCCATGATTTACTTGAATCATAATATTATCTTTTAGGGCTAAAGCCCAGTTTGGGGTCTTTCTTCCTGTTCTCCGCTCTAAAGAGCGGAGTTAACAATTTCTATTGGGGGGAATTTTTCTAATTGGTGCTGTCATCAGGAGACAAACCCTTGATTTTATTAGATGCTCTTGGGGTAAAAAAATTTCGTGCTATCTATTTCCCCTTATTCTACAAGCCTCCACGAATTTCCCGAATGCCTCATTTATATCTCGTAATCCCTTAGTTATAGAGGGGTATTTTTTGACCGGGTAAGGGAAACAACCCCCTAACCCCCTTCAAAGGGGGAATAAAACGGGATTGTGCCATATTCCCCCTTTGAAGGGGGTTAGGGGGATGTTTCCCTCGCCCAATCAAAAAAATAACAACCCGTAACTGAAGGGTTACGATTTTAAGTAAGGAGAGAAGAAGATAGTTGGGAAAAGATATATCCGTAATTATAATCACCTATAATGAGGAAGATAATATCCGTGATTGCTTAGAAAGTGTTAAATGGGCTGATGAAATTATTGTAGTTGACTCTTTTAGCACGGATAAAACAGTCCAGATATGCAAAAACTATACTGATAAGGTAATTCAACATCCATGGTCAGGTGATGGTCCACAAAGACAGATAGCATTAGAAATGGCAACTAAAGATTGGATACTTAATATGGATGCAGATGAACGGGTAAGTAAAGAATTAAGAGAAGAAATCCTTTTAAAGATAAATAATGACCAATTATTTGTTGATGGTTATAATATTCCATTTAAATTTTATTGGTTAGGCAGGCACTTACGCTTTGGTAGACTTGGGATTGAAAAACATATTAGGTTTTTTAGAAATGGGAAAGTGAGCTACTCAAAGCACATCGTTCATGGAAAAGCAAAAGTAGAAGGGGAAATCAGGGACTTAAAAAATCATATCTTACATTTTAGCTATAAAGATATTGAGGATTATTTTATAAGGTTCAATCAATATACTACTTTATCTGCTATTGAGAAATTTAATAAAGGTAAGAAGGCATATCTTTATCAGTTCTTTTTCCCTCCCATAGATTTCTTCATTCGCTATTTTTTAAAATTAGGATTTCTTGATGGTCTGCCGGGATTTTTGTATGCCGGCTTTTCTTCTTTTCATAGGTTTGTTAAGTATGCTAAGCTGTGGGAATTATGGCAAAAGAATACAGGGAGATAAAAACAAATTGGGAAATATAAAAACAAGAGGAAAACTCCATTTTATTAATATCTATCTGATTATGCTCCTCGGGTTTTCTATACCTATTTCTACTTCGATAAGCAGTATTATTCCCGTGCTTATTTTTTTATTATGGCTTATTGAGGGTGATTTCAAAAACAAACTCAATAAAATTATTGAAAATAGGGCAATATTAGCCTTTATTTTACTGTTTTCCCTTTATCTTGTAGGATTACTATATACCACAGATTTAGAAAATGGACTATATCTGGTGAGAAAAGGACGCTATCTTCTTCTAACCCCATTAATTTATACGGCTATAAGTAATGAAAAAGAAAAAGGCATGGCTATCAAATCCTTTATAGCAGGCGTTATTTGTTCCGTATTTATTTCATATTTAATCTATTTTAAAATAGTCAAATTTAATAACATCTCACCCTCTTGCCCAGCTATTATCCACTATGGACATTATAGTATTCATTTAGCTTTTGCCATTTTTTGGCTTTTAAATAGTTTTTTTAAAAATAGCTCGAAATATTTAAAAATAGCTGTTTTGTTAGTTGTTGTTTTAATGAGTATCAATCTTTTTATTCAATACAGCAGAGGTGGTCAACTTGCCTTTTTTGTATTAATAATACTTTGGACGATTAAAAGGTACGGAATCAAAGGGATGTTATGTGGGATTATAATTGTTTGCATTTTATCAACCTGTATCTATAGAATTTCACCTACATTTAAACAACGCATCGATATTGGGATAGAAGATATAACTCAGTTTCAAACCAAAGATAAACTGAGCGGTGTAGGTGAAAGATTGATATTTTGGCAAAACACATTTAAAATAATTAAATCAAATCCTATTATTGGTGTTGGCACTGGAGATTTCAATGTGGAATACGCAAAGATTAATCAACAAAAAGATAAATTAATAACAGATAATCCACACAATAATTATTTATTTATTTTGGCTCTATTTGGAGTAATAGGGTTTATTATTTTTCTTAATCTTTTCTACCAGATGTTTAGATATTCTCTTTTATCACCCAACGGTGAAATTGTTCAATTGTTAATTGTAACTATATCAATACTCATGCTTTTCGAATCACCTCTGATGCGTCATGGTATGCTCTATTTTGTTTATTTGAGTGGAGTGTTGTTAAATAAAGGCAAGGTGGATTAATAGCTGTTATGGAAAAAGAAGGAATTAGTTTGTTCATTACTACTTATAATTGGCCGGAGGCTTTAGAGTTATGTCTAATGAGTGTCCTTCGTCAGACTTTAACTCCAGATGAAATTATTATCGCAGATGATGGGTCAAAAGAAGATACCCAAAGGTTAATTGAATCATACACTCCTGAATTTTCAGTGCCACTTGTTCATGTATGGCAGGAAGATAAGGGATTTAGAGCGGCATCTATCCGAAATAAGGCAGTAGCACAAAGTCGGTTTTCATATTTAATATTTATTGATGGGGATATGATTTTAGATAGGAATTTTATTGGTGACCACTTGAAGTTTGCAGAAAAAAATTGTTTTTTACAGGGTAGCAGAGTATTATTAGATAAGACTTTATCGAAAAAGGTATTATATCCTAAATTTGACACTTACAATTAGAAGATTTTCTCTTTGTTCCTCTATGATAACCTAAAGAGCAAATTCCACTCATTAAGAGGATTTTAATACAAATTCAACTTTCTTAAAGCTCATTTTTTTCTTCTTTATCCA
>JBDRHR010000021.1:0-6253 GCA_043816605.1 Nitrospirota bacterium | reverse complement strand
TTTTCTGGATAAAGAAGAAAAAAATGAGCTTTAAGAAAGTTGAATTTGTATTAAAATCCTCTTAATGAGTGGAATTTGCTCTTTAGGTTATCATAGAGGAACAAAGAGAAAATCTTCTAATTGTAAGTGTCAAATTTAGGTAATATCGACTGTAAACTGTCCGCTTCGAAATAAGTTTTCAGCAATTACTTTATCAGAATTCCCAATAATCTCTGCATTATATGTTTGGGCATTGGCTACACCTACTTTACCATTTACCATCCCCAACATCGTTAATCCTAAAAACAAAATACTTATTCTTTTTAACATTTTTCTTTTCCTCCTTCATTATTTTTTTAATATATTAGTAACCGAATTAAACAAACAAAACCACTTTCGTTAAATTCGGGTAATTAAGTTAAATATACAATAAACAGAATCCGGGATTTCACGGAGTTAATTCTTGGAGTTAATCCTTCAGGATTTCATAATGAAAGGCTAAAGCCTAAATTTCAGGCAAACAATGAAAGGCTAACGCCTGAACTCCAATCTTATCTGGATTTTACCCTTTAGGGTTTCATTCGTTGCAATGAAAGGCTAAAGCCTGAATTCCCAAAAAATCACTTTCCCTTTTCCCTGATTCCGGTAATTTTTTACTTCTAAATCTGTCTCATCATCACCAGATTATAGTTATAACATGAAAAACCACCCTTGTCAAACATTTTTATACTCATTTTGTAATGGGTCAGTCTTTGGGGGAAATTTGTTCGTAGTAACCCGCTTTAGCGGGTAGATTTAAGGCAAATAACCGCATAAATGCGGTTACTACAAACTCTATCCCCCCTGATAACTGACCCATTACCTCATTTTCATACCGCCCACCTTTGTGCAAAAGTTTATTGACAAAGAAAAGGAAGAAAGGTATAATAGATATATGAAAACCAGAAAATTTGTTGACATTTGACCCAAGCGTTACCACACAGTAAAAACAGATAATATAAATATAGCCACAGATTCACAGATTACCACAGATTGTAAGAAATATCTCTTTTTTAGAATATTTTATATTATTAATCTGTGAATCTGTGGCTATATTTTATGTCAACTTAATTAATGGTTTGCATATAACAAGGTAAAGAGAAGAAATGGGAAAAAAGAAACTTAAGAAGAAAGATACAAATTATACAGAGTCCATCGTAGGAATTATCGTGTTTTTAACCGCCTTTTTTACCTATCTAAAAACCCTTACCCCATCAATACCACTTCACGATGCCGGAGAATTAGTTACCTGTGCATGGCTTTTAGGCATTCCCCACCCACCTGGCTATCCACTTTATTGCTTACTTGGAAAACTTTGGATAACTATTTTACCGATTGGTAACATTGCCTATCGGATGAACTTAGCCTCTGCCTTATGTGGGGCGTTGACATGTATGATATTGTATTTTATAGTGTTAAAGGTAGCGAGAAATGGGAAAGATGAAACAGTTAAATTCGAAATTCGAAATTCGAAATTCGAAATTCGAAATTTTGTATCCCTCATTCCTGCAATGGTAGCCGCCTTAATACTTGCCTTTGCCACTACCTTCTGGGAACAGGCAATAATAGCGGAGAAATATACGCTAAATGCCCTATTCACCACACTATTAATCTTTATCCTCCTAAAGTGGCAGGAGGCAATGAATGAAAAGATAAATTCGAAATTCGAAATTCGAAATTCGAAATTTTATCTCTACTTATTTACCTTCACCTTCGGTCTATCCTTTACTCACCACTTCCAGACTATCTTCCTATTGCCGGCAGGTATCTTCCTTATTACCGTTGTATTGTGGAAGAAATGGAAAAAACAAAGGCAAACACCAAAACTATTCCCTATTCCCTATTCCCTATTCCCTATTCCCTTTCTCTTCATCCTCCCATTCACTTTGTATCTTTATCTTCCGCTACGAGCCATATTTCATCCTGCAATTAATATGGGTGACCCGGGGACATTAGAGAAATTTTTGGAACATATCCAAACTGCTCAGTTTGGTGGATATTTTGAGACATCAATAGCAGACTTTTTTGAACGGCTTTATACCTACACAACCCAATTCTTCCCAAACCAATTTACTGTCTATCTAATTTTGCCCGGGCTAATAGGTGCTTTTTTCCTATTTAAACACTCCCTGCGACTTTGGACATTCTTGTCTTTAATTCTACTCGTTAATATCCTTCATTCCTTATTTTACAACATCCCCAATATCCAGGACCACTATTTACCTGCGTTTATCGTCTTTGCTATCTGGATAGGGTACGGCGTTCAATCACTAATTCGTTATTCAGAGCAATGGTGGGGAAAATATTTTCTACTTCCTACAAATCCAAAATCCAAAATCCAAAATCCAAAATTATCTACTCTCTACTCCCTACTTTTCTTCTTCTTACCCATCATCCCTTTAACAGCCCATTATCACCACAATGACCAAAGTCAATATTACTTTGCCACCGACTTAGTCAGAAATATCTTAAACCCGATGGAAGACAAACCAATCATATTTTTAGAAACAGATGACACCGCCTTTCCTTTATGGTATATTCATTATATTGAAAAAGCTGTGCCGACAGCAATTCTTATCGATGTGCCGTTCCTTGCCGTACATTACGATTGGTATGCCAGGGGTTTGCCAGAAAAATATCCTGGACAAGGCAAGCCTCATTTATCCTTTAGTTTTAAGTTCCAGGATATGCTCGGCATCCACTCAAAGGAATTAGAGAAGATAAGGCAGGAAAGAATCACCAATATCATCTCTGACAATATTAATTCACATCCCATTTACAGGATTTATGAGCCATCCTTAGCCAATGACTATTCCTTGATTCCACAAGGGATATTCTGCAAGGTATTAAACAAGGATATGTCGCCAGAGGAAGTATGTCAGGCACTTGACAAAAATAAGAGATTTTTATGTCGAGGGGTAATGGATAAAAATTTCAAGGATGAACGGACACAAGAGCTAATTTCAAGATACCCACAAACCTATTACAACCTTGGTACTTTTTATTTCCAGATAAAGCAGTATGATAAGGCAATTGAGGAATTCAAGCAGGCATTAGAACTCGACCCCAAACATCTAAATGCCCGATATGGCATTGGTATGTGTTATAAATATAAAGGGCTATTCTCTAAGGCAATGTTTGAGTTTAAAGGGATTTTGACGATAGACCCAAATTTTGCTAAGGCTTATTATGGAATTGAATGTGTCCGGCGGGAAAGTAGGCTGTAGGCTGTAGACTGTTAGGCTGTAGGCAGGAAATAGGAAGTAGGAGGGGTAGGAGAGAGTAAATATTCCTTCCTACCCCCTCTTACTTCCTACCTACAGCCTATAGCCTAACAGCCTATTTTTTATTTCACGCTTAAAATTCTCATCTTATAGAAAGAACGATAAACGAAGATTAAAGCAATCAGGAAGAACACTATGGCAATGCCCGTTTTCAACCCTTGATTGGTCATAGTCACGGCAATTTCCGTTGCCAATAGGCCAAATAAAGTTGTGAACTTAATAACCGGGTTTAAAGAAACTGAGGAGGTGTCTTTGAACGGGTCACCGACGGTGTCACCAACAACGGTTGCCTCATGAAGAGGTGTATTCTTTTCTTTCAGAATGACTTCGACAATCTTCTTGGCATTGTCCCAACAACCGCCGGCATTTGCCATAAAGATTGCCTGGAACAAACCAAAAAAGGCAATACCAATCAGGTAGCCGATAAAGAAGTAGGGATTGAAGAAAGAAAGTGCCAGCGTCATAAAGAAGATGACGATGAAGATGTTGAGCATACCTTTCTGGGCATAAATCGTACATATCTTGACGACTTCCTTGCTATCCTCAATTGAAGCCTCCTTTTTTTCCAGGTTGATAGTGTCCTTAATAAACACAACGGCACGGTAGGCACCGGTCACAACAGCCTGGGTAGAGGCACCGGTGAACCAGTAAATCACACAGCCACCCATAAGAAGACCAAGTATGATTTCCGGCTGAACCAGACTTAGATTGGTAACAACATCCCCAAAAAGCCGTTCCAACAGAATGATGATACCAAAAACCATGGTGGTAGCACCAACGACAGCGGTCCCGATAAGCACCGGTTTAGCTGTGGCTTTGAAGGTATTCCCTGCTCCATCAGCCGATTCCAGATAGTGCTTGGAATGTTCAAAATCCGGCTCAAAGCCAAAATCCTTCTTAATTTCTTTATTCACATTGGGAATGGATTCGACCATTGAAAGTTCATAAATGGACTGTGCATTATCCGATACAGGACCAAAGCTATCCACAGCGATGGTGACCGGCCCCATGCCCAAGAAACCGAAAGCCACCAGACCGAAAGCAAATACAGGGGTGGCAAAGAGAAATTCTGGGGGCATCAACGCCTGAATTGCAGGGTTCTTTGACACGAGATAGGCAATCAACATCAACACGAGGATGGTCAGACCTTCCCAGAATGCCGAGAAGTTTCCCGCCACAAATCCGGAAAGAACATTCAGGGATGGTCCCCCTTGTCGCGAGGAGTTCACCACTTCTTCGCAATGCTTGGATTTTGTGCTGGTAAATATTTTGGTAAGTTCAGGAATTAACGCACCGGCGATTGTTCCGCAACTGATAATGATGGATAACGCCCACCATAGCGAGTTGTATTCGCCCGTAAGATTCCCCAACAGAATGTAGCTTGCTCCAAAAGTCACAAGAATGGAGACCGTTGAGGTTATCCACACTAAACTTGTCAAAGGATGTTCAAAATCAAACTCTTTTTTCCCCTTGTAAAGGGCAGAACTGATTGTAGAATTTACAAAATAAGAAATGAGAGAGGTAAGTATCATCAAAATACGCATGGCAAATATCCAGACAATCAATTTGCCACACATTTCTTGATTACCAAACAAAGCCAGGGCTAAGAAGGCAATTAAAGCCACACCGGTTACACCATAAGTCTCAAAACCATCTGCCGTGGGTCCAACACTGTCACCCGCATTGTCACCGGTACAATCGGCAATAACGCCAGGGTTTTTGGGGTCATCTTCGGGAAGATGGAACACAATCTTCATCAAGTCAGAACCGATATCGGCAATCTTTGTGAAGATACCACCGCATATCCTCAAAACACTAGCACCAAGGGATTCACCGATTGCGAATCCGATAAAGCAAGGGCCAGCCAATTCTTTTGGAATATAAACCAAAATGAGAATCATAAAAAACAATTCTACACTGACTAACAAAAGACCAACGCTCATACCCGAACGAAGACAGATATTAACGATATCCATGGGATTGGCGCGAAGGGAAGCAAAAGCCGCCCTTGAGTTGGCCACGGTGTTGATTCTAATACCAAACCAGGCCACACCATAAGAACCGAGAATCCCTACAATAGAGCAGCAAAGAATAATGGCCACATTATTTATTGATGCACCCTGCAATGCCGAGAAATAGTAGACAATACAAATGGCAATCAGAATCCAGAGAGCCGCCAAAAATTTACCCTGCTGGGTCAGGTAGGTCTTGCATGTTTCCCAAATCGTATTGGATACGGCAAGCATGGCTTTGTGAGCCGGCAAGTTTTTGGTCTGGAAATACTGGATAATACCAAAAATTGCTCCTATCGCACAAATCACAAGCCCCCAGTTAAGAATCGCTATACCACCAAGGGAACTGCCTGAAACATTAAAGACAACTCCTGACAGGTCCGGTAACTTAATATCCGCTTCACCTGCAAATGCCATCGGAATCATCAAAAGAAGATTAGCACCAATAGCCAACAAAGACAATAAACTACATTTAATTTTACTCATTGTTTAAACCTCCTCTAAAAATTTATTTTTATACAAATGATAGGAATTTTGATTTTAGAGCAACATGGTAAAAAGTGTTCTAATAGTCCCTCATTTATTTTTTATTTTACCACCTTTATATTATAACTTATCTATAATAAATTTGTCAAGTAAAAATTTTAAAAATGGTAATGGGTCAGTTATGCGTGGGAGAACAACCCCCTAACCCCCTTTTTTAACTTATCCTTACCCACAAGTCTATAATATCTTACAAATAAGGATGTTATGTGAATAATTACAGGGGTAATTGTTCAGTCAATTAAAAATTTTGTAGTATAAATAACTGTAAATTGTAAAATGGATAATGAAAAATTGAAAAATTACAGCATTTCGCATGGTTTACCATCTTTTATTTACGCATTCTCATTTTACATTTTTCATTTTACAGTACCCATTTTACAGTATTTCATCCCT
>JBDRHR010000020.1:0-2599 GCA_043816605.1 Nitrospirota bacterium | reverse complement strand
CGGGACACCGCATTCAATGTATCCCTTGATATGTGGCCTCATGTGCTCTGGAACCTTGTCGTAATTAATGCTCATTTCTGTTGTCAAAAGCATCTTTACAAGTGCCTCTACCTCTTTCGCACAATGCGGGCATTCTGTCATCCTGATGTGGTTGTAAGCACAGGATAACTCCGACACTTTTTTTATGGCTTCTTCTCTGGTCATTTCATCCTCCCTTTCGGGGGAGGTTGGGTTCCTCCCCCAATCTCTCTAAATGTGTTGAGTCCGCCTTTGCCGCCCCGCCCCCGTGGCCATGCTTACTATGGTAGCGATGTGCGCTGGGGGGTGGGTAAGTTTATCCACCCAAGGGCTATGCCGCAGGGGCAGATTGATTCTCTAATCCTAATGACACCCAATAGCCATGATACGTCAATTCCAATACGCTACCCATTCTCTCAAATTCTTTCAATTCCACAATGTATCGGGGCACATTGACATTTTCGGTGAGTGGGTTTGCTATGTCGGGATACCGTTCCCTTAGCAATTCCCCGAGGTTTGCGCACTGCTCCATTGCCACATCGTTGTTTTTAGGGTAAGGGATTTGCACCCGCAGAATGTCAGGGTCTAATAAGATGTGTTTCATGTTGCCCCCAAGATTTGATTTTGAGGCAAGTATATCAAAGTAGCTTGGGCTTGTCAAGACTTTTTTTGACAAAAATGAAAAAATATAGTCCGCCTTGGGAAAATTACCCACATATGATTTTTAATTTGACAAACTCAAATTTTTAGTTTATAGATTATTTATGGATTTGAAATCTGATATTGAAAAATATTTAGCGTGGAAAAAGATGAAGCTCTATCAGCTTTGCGATAAATCTGGTGTGAGCTATGCCTCGGCTTATCGTTATATGAATGGTGAACGGGGGCTTGCTTTTAAAACCGTTGAAAAACTTTTAGATGCGATGAAGGATTAAAAATGGCATGGATAGAAACCTGTAAAATAGATGCTTGCAAACAAATAGAGCATATCAAGGAAAATGTCGGAGGTGTTCGTCCTGCAATCCGGAAACTATCAAAAGAAAGTGGTATTCCACAAGGAACATTAAAACGATGGTATTATCCCGACAAAAAGTGTCCCAAAAATGGGACACCACTAAAAAATGATTCCATTTTTGAAACATGTGCAATATCAGACCTTGATTCTCTGATTCAATCCGGTAAAAAATTTGGCACCATCTATTCAGATCCGCCGTGGAAATATTCAAACCAAGCAACGCGGGCATCTACCAATAATCATTATGCAACAATGACATCAAATGAAATTGCGTCTCTTCCTATTTCGGGCTTAACTACTGAAAAAGCCCATCTTCACCTTTGGACTACAAATGCTTTTTTATTTGAATGCCCTAAGATTCTTGAAGCTTGGGGATTTGAATATAAAGGTATTTTTGTATGGGTAAAAAATCAAATGGGGATAGGAAACTATTGGCGTGTATCCCATGAATTTATGATTTTAGGAGTCAAGGGTGGTCTTACCTTCTCAGACCATAGCCAAATGAGCTGGCATCAATCAGACAGAACAAAGCATAGTGTTAAGCCAGAACACATAGCCAATTTAATTGAAAAAGTAAGCCCAGGACCATATCTTGAACTTTTTGGAAGAAGAAGTCGAAATAACTGGATAGTTTGGGGAAACGAAATTGAGCGAAACCTATTCAATAAACAAGCCTTTGAAACTAAGATATAAAACAAAAAAAGGAGAATGTCTTTATTCTGAACCTGGAGACAATGGGCCAAAAGATTTAAGACTTTACATCGGCTATGATGATAGGAAACCGTGGGCTCATACTTTGGAATTAATCGGTGCTTGTCTAAGAGCAAAGGGAAGTATTGAGGATTGGAATTACCCAAAGGGGGAAGGTAGAAAATATCTTTTAAGATTTATTTGGGACTGCATAATGAGTAAAACGCCAATATCTGAATTATTGAAAAGATATAAAATAAAAGACAGGTTTAATGGTAATAAGTCATTTGAATTTCTTGAATTTAAAGATGATTAACCCTAACCCCATGAGGCCCTAATGAAAACCTATTCTGTACATGATAAGGCGATTGTAATTGTGCTTACAAAGAAAGAGGCTAAGTCGCTAATGGTGAGACTTGGCCAGCACACTGGAATAAGAGAGTCCATGGCAGTGCGTATGGCTAAAGCAAAGATTAGACACGCCATAGAAATTGAAGAGCCATGAGGCCCCATGACTAAAAAAATACCCACGATAACTGTGTCTGAAGGCAAGTGCTTAAAATGCAAACGGATGGATTTCGTATTGCAGAATGGCCTCTGCATGAAATGTGCTGGGAAAATGATAATTGAGCGATTGAAGAAAGAGAGACAAACATGACCCCCAAGCAATTATCCAAGCTACTCAAATCCGACCCATCGCTCACGGTGGCCATTGACTATGACCGCCTAATCCGTCAGAAGCTCGAAACCATTCGCCTGCTACAGGAGCAGATGCGGGAGAACGTGCGGCGGATAATCAAGCTCAGGGGGGAGATAAGGGAGATAAAGGAGAGCCATGAGGGTAAAGCTGTGCTGGAAAACCAAAGACCTCGATCC
>JBDRHR010000019.1:0-11818 GCA_043816605.1 Nitrospirota bacterium | reverse complement strand
GGGGAATATGGAAAAATGTATCAACAGGATTCAAGGTGTTGAGGGGTCGAGGGGTCAAGTGGAATAAGGAAAAACTCTTCACTTAAACCCTTGAACCCTCGAATCCTGGACCCCTTTTCTCCCCCTGATAACTGACCCATTACTGAAACTTTAATTTTACACTTGCAATCCTAAAAAAATTATGATATAATAATAGACAATGGCAATAAAAAGGGTTGTTTTGTTAATTTTTATTATTATTTGTGTGCTGATTTCCTTCTTAATCTATCTTAAAAGTCCAAAGATTCCAAAGATAACGACAACTGCACCGATTATAAGTAAAATAGAGTCTTCTATTTTGACTACAGGCACAGTGGAGGCACAACAGGAGACAACAATTTGTGCTAAAGCTAAGGGAGTGATTGCTCAGGTATTGGTAGAGGAAAATGAAAGGGTTGAAACAGGACAAGAACTTATTTCCTTTGACGAGAAAGATGCTTTAAGACGGGTTGAAGAAGCTCAAATTAAATTAAAGGAGGCAAAAAATACACTTGCCCGGGCAGAGAGTTTATTGGTGGAAACTACAGGGCTTTATGGCAGACAAGAGGAGGCTTGCCTCGATGTCGAAGAAGAAGAACTTGAAGGTGTTAAAACGGCGTATAAAGAGGCATTATTAAATAAAAATAGCATTCAGGAAGAATTAAAATCAGCCCAGGAACACCTCAATAATTTAGTTTATTTAGCCCCTCAATCAGGCGTGGTGATAGAAAAAAATGTTTTACCAAGACAGTATGTTCTGTCAAATGAAGTCTTACTAAGAATAGCCACTCTGGACAAATTACAGGTATGTGTCCATACTGATGATAAGAATATTAAATCAGGACAACAGGCTTTTATTAAGTCGGAAGATTTTAATAAAGAGTTCTCCGGATATGTGACATCTATTCAACCTCAGGTGGAAAGTCAGGACCAATCAATTTCTAAAATTATAATTAAATTAGACTCAGCTAAAAAATTAGAGGTATTACCTCAACCTAAAATAGGAGAGCGGGTAGAGGTAAAGATAATATTTAACTGTAAAAATAATGTGCTGCTTTTAAACTCAAAGGCGATATTTAAAGAGGGACATCAAAATTTTGTCTATCTTTACAAAGATAAAGTAGCCATTAAACGAGTTGTGCGTATAGGAATAAGTAATCTCGAGCAAACTGAGATAATCTTCGGAATATTACCTACGGATAAAATAATTCTACCCGGAAACCTTAAATTAGAAGATGGGATGAAGGTTAAAGATTAGCGAGGACATCCTCACTGAGAACAACAATCGAGGAATTGTAAAATGGATAATGGATAATGAAAAATTGAAAATTACAACATCAACACGATATTCAATTTTACATTTTTCATTTTACAGTACCCATTTTACAATTATTTTTCAATTAGCTAATAGCATCAATAAGCCTTAATGGATTAATTTTACAAATCCAGCCTTCCCTGATGGTAATTGCCCCTTGTGGACAAAATTCCTGACAACAAAAACAGCGGATGCAGTTAATGTAATCAATAATTAATCTTCTTTTATCTGTACTAATCGCCTTCGCAGGACAATGATTAAGGCAGATATGGCAAAGATTACATTTAGTTGTATTTATAACCGGTTTAGGGATGAGGTTGTGTTTTAAGGTTGTGCGGATTATTTTAGGAATATAAAATCCCCACTTACTATCTTCTTTTAATTCCGGCGGGAGTTGAAAGTTATTAACCTTTAGTTGATTTATTTTCTCACCAACAACATTTATTTCACTCAATGAGGCTTGCCTCGTTGCGGCTTTAATGGTATAAAGGCTTTGGCTATCCAGATTAAGAATATCGCAAATAACAGTATCAATTGCCAGACAATCAATTCCGGCGATAATTACTCCAATTTCACGCGGTGTCCCACTTCCAGGACCATTTCCTTCCATGCCAATAACTCCATCAACAATGGTCAATCCGGGTTGAATGAGACTGTATAATTCTAAGAGCATTGTCGCAAAAAAATCTCTATTGATACCGGCTTTAAGGTGCCATTGTATCCGCTCATGCTTTGCAAGACATCCAAAAAGGTTTTTTACTCCTAAGGTCAGGAGCATATGTCCATGAGTTTTTATTTTAGGCAGATTAATAACCAAATCAGCCTCAAGGACTTCCCTGGCAATCTTAAATTCATTGAAGGTGTAATTTTTGGGTGTTTGTTTTAAGATGTATTGGCTAAAATCCGGTAGAAAGATATTCTCTCCACGAATGAATTCACTTAGTCCTGAGTTTTGAACTACCTTTGTCAGGCTATTTATACCTGGATTATCACCGATACGAGGAATACCTCCCTGTTCAATCACCAAATCTACTACTGCCTTGACAATCCCTGGATGAGTATTAACCGCCTTATCTATGGGTTTATCGGATAAAAGGTTAGGTTTTATCAACACCCGCATACCTTTCTTGACAAACCTGCCCATTCCACCAATAAGGTCAACCGCATCTCGCACACTTTTATTTACCTTTTCGGGCTGATAGTCAAAACACTTAATAATTGAAACTTCGGACATACTCATTTTATCATTCCTTCATACCTAATAATTCATATATCTTGACCGGCTTTTGTTTTCCCTTTACTGTCTCTGAACCTAATTCTCTAACTGTTACTTTGTCTTTTACCTTTTCATAGGTAAATTCACTGATGATAATATTTGTTTCAAATTTCTTATTTGTGCCTTCAAGTCTTGCCCCCAGATTAACATTATCGCCGATAACGGTATAATCCTTTTTCAAATCAGAGCCGATATTGCCAACTACCATCTTGCCGGTATTAATGCCAATGCCGATATTGAATGACGGTTGTCCTTTTTTAATCCTTTGGTCATTAAGTTTATGGAGTTCCTTCATCATATCTATAGCCGTCCGACAGGCTCGTTCTGCATGGTCGGTTTGTCCTTTTAACGGCGCCCCATAAAAAGCCATAATCTCATCCCCAACATATTTATCCAGTGTCCCATCATATTTAAATACCACTTCGGTCATTTTTTGAAGATATTCATTCAGTAAAGAAACCACCTCTTTTGGAGGGAGGTTTTCAGCAAAGGTAGTAAAACCGCGAATATCGGAGAATAGCACGGTTAATTCATTTTCTTCTCCCCAGAGTTTTAGTTTCTCCGGGTCTTTAAGAATCTCATCAACCACTGTTGCATTTACAAAATGTTGAAATGCCTCTTTGGTCTTTTTACGCTCCTGTTCCACAGTCATAAATCGATAGACAAGAATAACTAAATAGCTCCCCATAATATTCAATCCGGGACGAAAAATATCGAGCCAGATTCGATTGTAATTAAATAGATAAATAGCTGCTAATAAATAAAGAATGAGTATTTCTAAGGCAAAAATTGCCCCTGCAAATGGTTTTAATTTCGGGATGAATAACCCAATAAGAATCGATAGGAAAAGCATCACGAGCAGATTCATATAAAAAGGTGGTCTTTGTAAGAATGAATTGCTTAAGATATTATCAATGATATTGGCATGAATTTCAACACCGGGATAGACAGAAGAAAATGGGTTGACTCGCAAATCCATTAACCCGGCCGCTGTAGAACCGATTAAAACTATTTTATCCTTGAAAATCTCAGGGTCAATGAGAGACTCCTGCCCCTGCTCGATTAAATAATTAGAGGCAAAAAGAAGATAATATGGATAATACCTGTAAGTCTTAAATCCACCTTTATAATTTATAAACATCGTCCCATCTTCGTTAATGGGTATTTTAACCTTTTTATCTAAAGATATCCACCTGCCCGGTATGACTTCAATTTCTTTTACCTTAAGCATGTCCATAGCTACTGCCAAAGATAAAGAAGGATAAAGTTTGTCATCGAAATTGATTATGGTATATGCCCGTCGCACAGGTCCATCATCATCCGGAATCATATTGATATGCCCAACCCCTTTAACCGCATCACAAAGTATTGGTAGTGGAGAAGTAACGCTGTCAAAACTTTTAATGGTCCTAAGGCTATGGGTAAATTTTATAGGCAGGGCAAACTTATTTATCCAATCCCTTCGCTCATCGTCTATTTTTTCTTCTCCACTGACTTGAAATATATCCGAGAAATAGACATTCCCTGAGATTACGCAACTTTCAGCCAACAATTTGTCATAGTCATGGTAAAAGGAATTAATGATGCCTTTCACTGTCTCTGATTTTTGTGACATCTCTGTCCGCATTATTTCATCTACCCTCATCCCCGCCTCTTCTACCTCCTCCTTGCTTACCAAAGCCCTGCTTGTTTCTGTAAAGAGCACATCAAATACAATTGCCTTTGCCCCTTTTAAATATTTAATTACATCCGCATGAACCTCCCTTGTCCAGGGCCATCTTCCGTATAAACTCTCCATATTCTTTATGCTTTCCTCATCAATATCAATAATGACGATGTCGTCTCTTGCCTCTTTAGGGTCCGTTAAAAGTCTAAACCGATAATCCAATGTCTTTTTTTCAAAGGTATTAAAGATGTCCTCAAGACAAAATGAGCCTAATGAAATAATGCCTAAGACAAGTAAAGACAATAAGACCCCTAAAAGATATTTATACCTTTTCCATAATTTACATAATTTATAAAATAGTTTCTGCTCCATTTAACAGTCCCCTTTACTATATGTGAATCATTAATTAAGTTGACATAAAATATTGCCACAGATTCACAGATTACCACAGATTGCAAGGGATATCTCTTTTTTAGAATATTTCATATTATTAATCTGTGAATCTGTGGCAATATTTCTTATTGGAATTATATCATTTAAGTAATAGCTGTGTCAACAAAAATCACTAATTTAATGTAATGCCTCAGAAGGTGTGAAAAAATTAACTCTTGGGGTATTTTATGGTTCGCAAACGCTTGAAATCATTAGGGTCGAATTTGGCAAAATTGGATTTTTTCACACCTTCTCAGTTATGAGGGGTTACTTTTTGACTGGGTAAGAAAAACAACCCACTAACCCCCTTTATTAAGGGGGAATATGGCACAACCCCGTTTTATTCCCCCTTAAAAAAGGGGGTTAGGGGGTTGTTTTCCCCCCGTAACTGAGAAGATGTGAAAAAATTGATTTTTGGGTAAAATAAAGTTTGTAAGTCCAGTATTTGCAGATAGGAATTTTTTAAATATCGTTGAAAAACCGATTTTTTCACACCTTCTGAGAGATTACAATTTGATAGTAAGGCAATTTTTTAACAATCAATGCCAAGATTTTGCGATTTTATTTTAGAAATAAATTCATTATTTTAAAAATATTAAAATTTTCCTTGACAAATTATTAAAATATATGCTATAATATAAATATAATGGTTATATATGAAAATAAAATGGTAGAAGCAGAAAAATTGAAGGAAGAAATCGATAAATATAGACCTCTCTCATTCGGGTTGTTGAGGCAACTAAAAGAATATTACCGAATAGGGCTCACCTACGCAAGCAATGCCATCGAGGGAAATTCATTAACCGAGACAGAGACAAAGGTAGTTTTAGAGGATGGGATAACGATTGGTGGAAAACCTCTAAGAGACCATTATGAGGCTATCGGACATAGCGAGGCGTATGATTTGCTCCTTGAAATTGCCAAAGGAGGCAGAATAAAAGAGAAGGATATCCTGGATTTGCATCATCTTTTCTATTACAGAATAGACAAAGAGAATGCAGGCAAATACCGAAAAGAGAAGGTAATCATTACCGGCTCAAGGTATATCCCACCCTTCCCCGATAAAGTTCCTGATTTAATGAAAAAGTTTGTTTTGGATATTCCAGCTATAAGGGAAAAACATCATCCCATAGAGTCTTCTGCCCTGATACATAAGGAGTTTGTTTCTATACATCCTTTTGTTGATGGAAATGGACGAATGGCCAGGTTGTTGATGAATCTTGTCTTGTTGCAAGAAGGGTATGTGATTACCATAGTCCCTCCAATCAAGAGGGTTGACTACATAAATTCATTAGAGACCGCTCATACAAAAGGGAATTTGAAGCCATTTGTGAATTTTATATCCTGTATGGTCTATGAAAGCCTGAAGGAATATCTCGGGATGATTAAGGAGTAAAAAATGGAAGAGACATCAGAAGAAAGATTTAAGAGATTAGCATCTGCCAGAACTAATCTCATCTTAAAAAGACTTGACATCCTTGGAAATTGTTCCAATCGCCAGGTGTATAGCTATACCAGGAAGGATATTGAGAAGATATTCTCTGCCATTGAAGCAAAGATAAAACAGACAAAGGCAAGATTTTCTTTTCCGAAGGAAGAGGAGTTTAAGTTGTGAGGGATTACCTGATGGAACTTATTTTAATTGACTTTTTAGGGGTTAGATGTTACAATGGGAGTAGGGAGTAGATTAACCTTATTATCCATAACCCATTACCAAAATATTTAGGAGAGTGAAAAAATGGCACAACAAGAATTAATTTTAGTCGTCGGGCATAAAAACCCGGATACGGATACGGTAGTATCATCTATTGCTTATGCTAAGTTAAAAGAGGCATTAGGCATTAAGAATGTCCAACCGGCAACCGTGGGTCAGATAAATAATGAGACAAAATTTGTCCTTGATTATTTTGGGGTTGAGACACCCCGGGTAATTGATGATTTTTATTTAAGAATAGAGGATGTAATGAGTAGTCCGGCGATAGTTGTAGATATTGAGGCACCGATTAAAGATGTTTTGGATATAGTTAAAGAAAGGGGTTTTATGATGGTGCCGATAGTGAAAGATTTAGAACTTAAACAGGCTTGCCTGGTAGGGGTTATTGATATTACAAAAATTGCCTCAATGTTAGTTGCAGAAATGGATATTGAGACAGATAGATTGGTCAATACTACGGCTCAAAATATCCTGCAATGCCTCAATGGAACATTAATTGTCGGAAATATTGAGACGGCCTTCCCTAATGGTAATCTTATTATCGGGGCTATGGCAGTTACTTCAATGTCGGAGAGGATTAGGACATATTATGGTTTTGATAATATTGTGTTAATTGGGGATAGAGAGGATGCTCAAATATCAAATCTTGAGGCAGGTGTCCGATGCCTTATCATTACCGGTGGATTTACCCCAACTCAAGCGGTAGTTGATTTAGCTAAAAAGGCAGGGGTAACACTCATTGTCTCTCCTTACGATACCATTACCTCTGTTCGATTAACCAAGCTTTCTGCCTCAGTTGAAACACTGATGAATACAAATATCGCCGGCTTAACACCCGATACCCGGATTAGTGAGGCAAAAGGGGTAGTAATTAATTCCCCGGCTCGTTCTATGCCGGTAGTAGATGAATTTGGTAAGGTAGTAGGCGTGGTTACGGCAAGAGATCTGTTACAGACCACCGGCAAAAAGGTAATTTTGGTTGACCATAATGAGATATTTCAGGCAGGGGCAGGGATTGAAGAGGCAGAAATCGTTGAGATTATCGACCACCATCGAACCGGGGATATTCAAAGTAGAATGCCTATCCCGTTTACCGGGGAGCCGGTTGGCAGTACCGCCACCTTAATCGCCGCAAAATATGAACAACATTTTATCAGCCCGACTAAAGAAATTGCAGGGATACTACTTGCCGGTATTTTATCCGATACCTTACTTTTTAAATCCTCAACCACGACTCAAAAGGATATTGCCATTGCCAAAAAACTTGCATTAGGATGTGGGGTGGAGATAAATGAATTTGGTATTAATATGTTTCGTCAGGGCTCTATTATCGAAGAAAAGTCGGTTAAGGAAATAATTATGGCTAATTACAAAGAGTATAAAATGGGAGATAGAAATATCGGGATTGGCCAATTTGAAACTATTGATGCCGAGAATATACTAAAATTAAAGGATGCCATTCAAAAGGAGTTAAATGACCTTAAGGAAGCACATAAATTGGAATTAGTTATGATGTTAATCACCGATATTTTAAATGAAGGAAGCCACTTGATTTTCGTTGGGAATTCCAAAGTTATTGAATTAGCCTTTGGAGTTACTAAAGAGGGGTTGTTCTTAGGAGGCATTCTTTCGCGGAAAAAGCAGGTGCTGCCGGCAATTGGTAAGGCATTGAAATTGTTTTATCAGGAGGGATAAGGGGAAAGCCTGTTAATCCTGTCTAAAAGGAAAGATGAAAAATGGCAGAGACACTTTTTTCTATCGATGTAAATAAAAGATTAATATGGGACTACACATGGAAAAAAGATGAATACCAATCCCCAAGTTTCTTTAAATGGTATCTATCCAGGGTATTAAATAATAGAACATATACTGATATAAAACAAATTCCATTAAGTATTATTCGTAAGTATTTTAATGAGTTAAATCTTTCAAGAAAGGTAGAAGATTTCTGGAAATGGTATCTGAAGACAATAGGAGAATAAACTGTGATGAATGTATTAACTGAATTTCAGATTCATTTGCTTAAAAAATTTGCCCAAAAATGCTTGAGTCTCTACTTTTTCTTTGTGTCCTTTGTGGTGAATAAAAAAATCATCCTGTCAATCCTGTCAAAAAAAAACTGACTTAACATTGGAGGTGGTATTAAAAATGACCTTTCAAGAGGTAATATTAAATCTCCAGAATTTTTGGAAACAGCAAGGGTGCTTGATTACCCAGCCGTATGATATTGAGGTTGGAGCGGGGACTTTTAACCCGGCTACATTTCTTCGGGTACTGGGACCCGAACCATGGAAGGTAGCTTATGTTGAGCCTTCACGCAGACCTACTGACGGTAGATACGGTGAAAATCCTAACCGATTACAGCATTATTACCAATTTCAGGTAATTATCAAGCCCGCCCCGGACAATATTCAGCAAACTTATCTTAATAGTCTTGTCTCATTAGGGATAAAGCCGTTAGAGCATGACATAAGGTTTGTAGAAGACGATTGGGAATCCCCTACCTTAGGTGCGGCGGGGTTAGGTTGGGAAGTATGGTTGGATGGGATGGAGGTAACTCAATTTACCTATTTTCAACAGGTAGGGAGTCTACCACTTGAACCTATCTCAGTCGAACTTACTTACGGTTTAGAGAGAATTGCGATGTACTTGCAGGGTAAAAACTCGGTATTTGATATAGAATGGGGTCAGGGGATTAAATATGGTGAGGTGCATCATCAAACCGAGGTAGAGTTTTCTAAATATAACTTTGAGGCGGCAAATGTTAAGATGCATTTTAAATTGTTTGGGATGTATGAAAAAGAGGCAATTAGATTGATAAAAAAAGCCTTGGTGTTTCCTGCTTATGACTATGTCCTGAAATGCTCCCATGTCTTTAATATCTTAGATGCACGAGGGGCAATTAGTGTTACTGAACGGACAAGTTGTATTGCGAGGATACGGAATCTGGCAAGACTATGTGCTCAAGGTTATATTAAAATACGACAGGAAATGGGATTTCCCCTTTTATAACCGTTATTCGTAAACTTTCAAGGTAACACAAGATTGAAGAAGAACTGTAAAATGAAAAATGTAAAATAAGAATACTTAGAAGAAGATAGGAGAACTATGCAGAATGATATAATTTTAAATTTTTCATTATCCATTTTACAATTTACAGTTGATTTCCACTCTAAAGTCTTTAACTGGCTGAACGCTGACCGTTATTCTTCCGTCTGTTCCCCGATGTAAATATGTCGTTCAAGCAATTTATCATAATCAGCCCAAGTTTTATCCTTCTCCTTTTCAATTATCTGAATGAATCTCTTCACTTGGGCATCAAGATTATCTGCGTAATGGAGGGCACAAGCCTCAAGGGTTTTTGGTTTTTTAGGGCTGCCCCATTCATATTCGCCGTGATGACTTAGCAATAAATGGGACATACGCATCTTAAGGTTTTTGGGAAATTCGGGAATTGCCTCCATTTTTTCATTAACTACCCTTTCTCCCATGACGACATGTCCGATTAATCGTCCTTCATCCGTATAATCAAACACCTTCGCAAATTTCAATTCCTCCATTTTACCAATATC
Source organism: Nitrospirota bacterium (assembly GCA_043816605.1). Lineage (GTDB taxonomy): Bacteria > UBA9089 > CG2-30-40-21 > CG2-30-40-21 > SBAY01 > JBDRHR01. Next base: position 1,825 of record JBDRHR010000019.1, on the reverse strand, counting down.
ATGCAAAATAGCACCGGTAAGTAAAAAATCACGGTCTATTTGAGGAAATATTTCACAAACCAGCTCACACATCTTTATGACCTCATAAGTATGCTCGATTAATCCACCTAAGTAGCAATGGTGTAAAGATTTTGCCGCCGGGGCATTTTTAAATAAAGAGACAAACCCATCATCATCAAAAAATGAGGTAAGAAGAGACTTTAAATAACGATTTTGAATATCAACAGATGTAATATAATTAAATAATTCATCCACATCCTTTGAGGTTTTGGGTAAAAAATCACCTGTCTCATACTCATCTACCTTCACGAGGTTAGTTACCTTTAGTTGGGGTTTATCATTATATAATTCAACACGACCATCCAATAAAACAACATCCCCTTCCTCAAATTTCAAGGCAATCTCCTCTGCCTTATCCCATACCTTTGCCTCTACCTGTCCTGTTTTATCTGCAACAAGAAGAGTAAGAAACTTACCGGGTTTATTCTTAAAATCCCGCAGTTGTTTCTTATGCACCATAAATTGACTTCTTACCACATCACCTTCTTTTAAGTCGGCAATAAATTGCTTTGGCATAGAAACCTCCTAATCCCTGTAACCGTTCAAGGCACTGCAAAATAGGTAACAAAAAACTGTAAAATAGATACTGTCCAATGAAAAATGTAAAATGAGAATACTTAGTTGCATAGACTTATAATTTTCCAAGTTGCTCAATAAGTTTTAACCTTAATTCTACTTTGCTATCCCATGAGGCTTCTTTGGCATATTCTACCCGCCTTTTTATAGCCTCATCATCTTTTTCATTTAAACTATCTTCTATCAATGATATAAACTCTTCGTAATTTTCTTCAAAAGCCCCTTCTTTAAATTTAGCCATTTTTATAATATTATTTTTAGCTAAATCATCAAGCGAAGGTAGGTAACTGGTAACCACAGGTTTACCAGTTGCAAGATATTCAAAGGTTTTAGATGGATAAATAGTCTTTGAAAAATCATAAACTCTATAAGGAATTATACAAACATCAAACATCTGAATATAATTGGGTAATTCTTCTTTTCTCTCTTTAACACCCAAAAAATGTACATTCTTATATTTATTTAAAGACCTTCTTTCTTCCTTCACTTCAATAGGTCCTAAGAATACAATTGACCAGAGTGGTTTCTTATTAGCCATGTATTCTAATAATCCATAATCTGATCTTCCATCTAAACAACCCATATAGCCAATTATTGGTTTTTCTATATTCTTTATGTCTTCTGGTATAGGAAGTTTATCCGTAAATGCCTTATTATATAACTCAAATTCTACCCCTGGTTCAATTAAATGGATATGGTGGTGGTGAATAAATAAATAAATTCTCACTATGTTTTCTCAATCCGTACATTAGCCATTGTTTAATTTTAAATAAGAACCATTTTGGATGCTTAATGAATGTTCCGGGATTATATATTGTTTCAACCCAGAGAACACGGTGGTGTTTTGATAGTCTATAAGCGAGTTGTTGAGGTCCTGCCCATGCTATCTCAACAAAATCCCCCAGGGGAAAACATATTATATCCATTTGAGATTCTTTTTGAGAAATGTTGGTAGAATTCATTTTTGAATTTTACCACAGATTTTAGTTTATGTCAAGTGATTTTTTACATAATGTTACACCAATTTAGAAATGTCCTATTTCTACCAATTTAGAAATGTCCTATTTTGTGTTAGCTAAAAGAAACTCTTTTTGTTGATATTTGCATAGATTTATCTTAAATCTCCTCCAAGGATGATCTGCTTCAGGAATATATATCTTTCTTGGTTTTAATGGTTCTTCTTCTTTAG
>JBDRHR010000018.1:0-19981 GCA_043816605.1 Nitrospirota bacterium | reverse complement strand
TCCAGCTAAGGCATATGGATTAGAGTGTCCAGGGATGAAGGAGTGTGGAGGGATAGGTTACGGTCGGATAGTCCGAGTACCTCTTAAAACAGACCGCAGGTTATGGACACCGATAGCGAGAAGTAGCTATAAATGGGAGAGGATATACAAAAGCAGAACAGCGGTGGAAAGGGTAAACAGTCGATTGGATGAAGGTTTTATGTTTGAGCATCATTTTATACGAGGGCAGGCAAAGATGAAGATGAGAATGGGATTGGCGTTATTAGTAATGGTTTGTATGGCACTGGCAAGGATTCGAATGAATCAGCAAGAGATGATGCGATCATTGGTAAAGGAAATTCTTTTAGAAGAGGCAGCATAATAGGAAAATCACTGTTAATTCCAAAAGGTATTTTGAGAAAGGGATAGGTGTGTTTAAAATAAGGGATTGGGAGGTAAAAAAGGAGAAAGAATGTTTTTGATGAGACTTGTTATCCAAATTAACACATAAAGACCAAATTTTTGGGGTAAAAAGGACCTTTCATTAGTCCTGTGACAGGCTCTTTTTAACCTCAATCCCATCAAAAAACCCTATTTCCCGAATGCCTCGATTAAAAAATGCCTTGACAAATGTAATAAAATATAGTAAAATCTTAATAAGAGAGCGATAAGACCGCTGTGGGTTGTCTGTGGTGCTCCCCTCTGTGAGGCTATGAGCCACAGCACAACAAGCTCACAAGGCACGCTCTTTTTATTTTATGGTAAATAAACAGAATCATATCTTACCTTTGATTTAAAGATATTAAACCATTCTAAATCTTTTTTCTCATATTTTCTGAAAATTCCCCAGCAAAATAAATCAACAGATTGCAACCCAAAATTATCATTAGAATCAAAATGGTATATATTTAAAGGAACTAATGGGTCAAATTTACTTTTAATCTGACTAATAATAATATATTGATTAAATTCAAAAATATTCCTTTTTGTCTTTGATTTATCAACTATAATCTCTACTCTTAAATCAGCAGTGTTAAAAGGAATCTGGTCTAATACCAAACGAGTGATGTAATTATAAACACGCTCTTTGTCTTTTCTCAACTTATCATAAAGACGGATTTTGTTTAAGGTAATAGAGTATATTTCAAAATTAATATTTTTTATTAATGCATACAAATATCTTTTTATTTCTATTGGGCACTTAGAACCTTTTAATTCTTCTGCTTTTACTCTTTTTATATTAAATTTTCTTCTTAAAGTCGTTTTAACTGATTTGATGAATTCTCTATTATCCGATATCCCTTTAACTACCAATATTGTAATGGTAAAAAACCGTGATGGTTTTTTATTTACAAAGTCAAATCCCAAATCTCCACTTTCATCAAGATATAAATACCACATAGTTATTCCTCAACCATATTAGTAATATCTTCTATAATAATTTTCTTATTTTCATATTCAAAAAAATTTATGTTTTGCTTTCTACAATCTTTATTTCTTCTTCGGTTAAACCGTAAAGTTTATAAACCAGTTGGTCAATTTGGTATTCGTATTATGTTTTTCCTTCAATAATTTTTATTTCTGGTACTTCCTGCATCTTTGCCATCGCTACACTTACCGGATGCGTAGAGTCTGATAACTCTTTATGAACCTTTTCTATGGTTTGCATCTTCTTTTCATCGCTCCAGTCGTCTGAAAGTAGGACAAGCGTCTCGCTTGTCAAATGCTTTAATATCTCGCAACTGGTGGATTTTACCTCTCCACAATGGCAATCTCTTTCTCGGTCAAGCCGTAAAGGTTATAAACCATCAGGTCAATCTCACGCTCCAACACCTTTACCTGCGACTGCTTGGCTGGATTTTTGTCCCCCGCTGGCGGGGGTAAGGGGGTGGAGATTTCCTGCCTTCAATCTCTTCTACGGTAACCCCAATGGCTCTTCGCACATTTTCAATGCCACTTAATATTTCATCGTCTATAAATCTGATAACTGTGAATCCTGCCTTCTCTAATTCTTTTTGTCTTATTGCATCTTTTTTAATGGTCTCCTCAAAACTATGAGTTATACCATCCACTTCTATAATAAGTTTAAGCTCTATGCTCATAAAATCTGCTATATAATTAAGAACAGGCCGTTGTCTGCGAAAGGTATAGCCTTTCATATTACCGGCTCGTAAAACAAATTTCCATAAACAAGCCTCAGCCTTGGTCATATTTTTACGCAAGTCATTTGCAAGGGGCTGCAAGTTTTTCTGATAGCCAAAGTTATTTGTATTGTCTGCTTTCATTTTTCCACCCCCCTACCCCCCGCCAGCGGGGGACAATCCACCCCTGTCCTACGGACACCCCCGCCAGCGGGGGACAATCCACCCCTGTCCTACGGACACCCCCGCCAGCGGGGGACAAATTGCCCTTCACAATGGCGATCTCTTCCTCGGTCAAGCCATAGAGGTTGTAAACCAACCGGTCAATCTCACGCTCCAACACCTTTACCTGCGACTGCTTGGCTGGATTTTTGTCCCCCGCTGGCGGGGGTAAGGGCTAATTTTAAGTTATATGGACATTACATTGAGGTTTTGTCCCCCGCTGGCGGGGGTTAGGGGGTGGAACATCTCCTCTTTTAACCTATTGCCCAATTTGGAAAGTTAATTATTTGACGACGACTTACCACACAGGCAATTGAGGCTATCTACAAAAATACCAATGGTATCCCTCGTCTTATCGGCTCTTTAGCCATTAAAACCATGACCTTGGGCTGCCTCGAAAAAACCCAAATCTTAACCGAAGAGCATGTCTTTAAGGCATCTTACGAACTTTAATGGAGGTGTTTGAGTATGTTATACTGTGGATTTGACCTTTCCCCTTTAAGTTTTAGAGCTTTAATCGTAATCGGTCAGTTATTAGGGGAAACATGGAAAAATTTATCAAAAGGATTCAAGGGTTCAAGGGGTCAAGTGGAATAAGGAAAAACAAACACTCGAACCCTTGAACCCTCGAATCCTGGACCCCTTTTCTCCCCCTGATAACTGACCGATTACCTTTAATCCTTTCTCATGGCTTTGCCCTCTTAGACTCTAAATACTTCACTCTCCAGCCTTATCCTTCCCTCTCTCAATGGATTGACCCCTTCAGGTTAAACAGAGATGAATCCTGCCTTTATTTCTTCGACGATTGGCAATTCAATAACTCCTCATATGCAAAAAAACTCTTCCTCACTATTAATGAACCTGACAAAATTTATCTTCTGCCTCATCGTCAGCTCCTTGATATTATTCAGTTTATTAAATCATGGAGAATTTCTGACCATAACTTTAATGACCTCGAATATCTCCTTGCTTCCTCTCTGAGAATCTTTGATGTCCACATAGCTAAACAGCCAGACCATATTACCCCTCATCTACCAGATTCTTTCCTCTAAGACAGCCATTCACATTTTCCCATCTCTATTGGCAGTCACAAACTAAAGGCTTGTGACTACCAACCCCTCATTCCCATCATTCTTAAATAGGCCAAAATATCTCTTTAAAATCACCCTCTGTAAGATTATTTAATCCTTATTTAAACATTATGTTAGCCCACTTTTTAGGCTAATTTATTCCTTGAATTTAGGGAAATTTATTGTTATAAATTACACCCTTTGCTCCAAACTGTTCTATGATTTTAATTTCATCTGTTGTCAAATCATATAATTTGTAAACCATCTGGTTGATTTGGCGTGAGTATTCTTTGACTTGGGTATGCACCTTTTATTTCAACTCCTCTTGTATTGGCAATTTCAATGCGTTTGCATCAGGAAGTTTTCCAGCCAAATATCTGGGTAGTTTCTTTGTAAGATGGTATTCGGCGACTCCTACAGGCTTTTTGACACTGCGTAAGGCATACTCAACCACTATATTATCTTTATCCGCACATAGAATAATACCTATTGACGGATTCTCATCTTTCAACTTTACTTGTTCGTCCAGTAGATGTAAGTAAAAATCCATTTTGCCGGCATATTCGGGTTCAAACTTACCGGTCTTAAGCTCAATTACCACAAGGTATTTTAGTTTACGGTTGAAAAACAGAAGATCAACGAAATATTCGTTGTTTCCCAGCGTGAGTCGGTATTGATTGCCGAGAAATGAAAACCCGTATCCAAGTTCCATGATGAAATGTTTGATTTTCTCAAGTAACCGTTTTTCAAGCTCCCGTTCCAAAACAGGTTTGGTAATACCGAGAAAATCCAGATTGTAAACGCTTTTTATGACTTCATCCGCTTGTTCGGCAAGATGCGCGGGCAGAACTTTGGGGAAATTATGCTGCTTCGGCACATTTTTTTCATAATAATAAGCGCCGGCCTTAATCTGGTTCAGCAACACATTACGACTCCATCCCATTTCTGCTGTCGCACGAATATAGTACTCGCGTTCTTGAACATCTTTAACCATCTGCATTATAACAATATTCTGCCCCCAAGGAATTTCTCGCACAAGCTGTGCGAGTTTTGGATTATCTTTGTATCCAAGGTATAAAAGCCTCATCCGCCATAAATTTTGCACGGAAAAACCTTTTACTCCATTAAATTCTGCAGCTAAATCAGACGACAGCCTTTCAACAACGGCGTCTCCCCACTTATATTTTTCCTGCCTATCCACAATGCTTTTACCGATATCCCAGTATAATTTTATAAGCTCTTTATTGACCGACCTAATTGCCTGAATCCTCGCTGTAACAATGCGCGATTTAATTTCATTCAAGAATTTAATGTATTCCTTACCTATTATATCTTTCATCATCTCTCCCCTTTAATTTTCTACGATGGCGATTTCGTCTTTTGTAAGCCCATAAAGTTTATAAATCATCTGGTCAATCTGGCGTTCGTATTCTTTGAATATTTTCTAAATATCTTTACTTTTATCCCACCATTCATCAAATGGCGGAAAATTTGCCGTTCTTTTTACTTCACTATATTGCCCTCTCGCAACAGTATCAGTTGACGGCATGTTATAGCATAGATTTTCTGAAATAATCCATCTATCGTGAATATCTGCCTTCAATTTATTATCAATTATGACTCGTAATTCACACTTTATACCATTATTTATGAGTTCCTCCTTTAAATCTTTATACAAAGATTTGAATTTCTCATTTACCATATCTTGTGACATCAGAATTTTAATATTTTTTACCTTGCTGGTATTGAGCGACTCCGATAACCAATCTAACCCCGCTTTTGAAAAATATTTATCTACCCAATAAATATATTTTTCGCAAGAATTAATAATATCTCTAACTACTTTTTTATTTGAAAATGGTTTTCCTGGGGACAGTAATTTGGTATCTGGTGATCTATGGATAATTTCAAAAATCGTTTTTATTTTCTTATCGTGAGATTGAACTTTATCTTCCAATTGATTCAACTTGGTAAGTATTCCTTTATTTGTAGAAACTAATTTTCTTATATTAACAAATACCCGCATTATACCGATATTCACCTGGATAGCTCTGTCGCTGTTAAGAACACTGGAGAGCATTGCAACTCCTTGTTCTGTGAAGACATAAGGTAAATAACGGCGACCACCCCAACTTGAGGTCACAAATTGTGACCTCAAACTTGAGGTGACAATTTGGCACCTCAAGAATTCTTCTTTAGTTAATCGAAACATAAAATCTTCAGGGAACCTTTCAATATTTCTACGGACCTGACGAGTTAAATATTTTGTTTCTACGCCATAAAGTTCTGCTAAATCCTTATCTAATATTACATTTAGTCCTCTAATCAAAAATATCTTTTTCTCAATAATATCTTGTTTAATAATATCTGTCATTTTTTTCTTCCATCCTGAAATTATTTACCCTTTGCTCCAAACTGTTCTATAATTTTAATTTCATCTTCAGTTAAACCATATAACTCATAAACTATCTGGTCAATCTGGCGTTCATATTCTTTGACTTTGGACTGCTTGGTGGGATTGGTTAGATAATCGTCGTCTTTTGTTATTGCCAGGATTTTGTCAACAAGGGCAATAAAGGGTTGTTGCAACTTATTCCCGCCCCTTATTTCTAAATCATAATCCAAAACATGTTTTATCTCTTCATAATTAAGGTCATAGAAATATTTACATAGGATTAAATCTAATAAATCTATTTCAGATTTGATACTGCTGGTTATAAATCTATTCCGCTCTTTATCAAACACTGAAAACAATTTTATCATAAATCTTTCCTTCATTTTATTCAGTAAAATATTATATTTTAATATGGTTTCTCTGCTTGGCAGTGGAAAACTTTCTAATATATCCATATTCATATGTCTGCCATCACCATAAATTCTAAACCAAAAATAAAAAAGTGATGTGTTCATTAACACTATCAAAAAGTTTGAATAATTATTGTCAACATATAATGGTGAGATTTCAACACTATTATATGGTTTTTTATCAAATGCATTATACCAATAGTTTCCACTCGTTCTTATCCATATTTTAGAACCGCTACTTTTAATAATAGTTCCAACTATATCATTAAATTTTAACAATTTCTCTAAAATTCGCCTATTTACTTTTTCACCTATTTTTGGTAATCGATGTTTTTGATTATAACCTGATAGTCTGGGGAGTAAAAATTTATTACAATTAGTTACTTCAATCTTATAAATATCAGGTGTTTCTCTAAACATTCTACTTGTAAAAATACCTTTTTTGTTAGGGGAATTTTTATTGAAACACTTAATTATCGAAACTGTTTGAGTCATACTTTCAAATATTCTACATTTGTCTCGGTCAAAAGTGTAAATATAATTTCCCCCAAAGCCTTTTGCAATCAACTCCCTACTTTTTGAGAAATCTTTGCTGAATGTTATAGCATATGTTATTATAAATACTAAATTACCTTGATTTTTTAGTAAATTGAAACTTTTTTCTATAAAAGGGCTGGAAATATCAGAAAAGGTAGAATATGAATATGTATTCTCCATTGATTTCCTTTCTTGAGACTTTAACAAATTCCCATACGGCGGATTAGCAATCACCACATCAAACACGCCTTCATCCGGTTTGTTTGCCTTCAACCCAAACATCCACTCCGGGTCAAAGAACGGACTGCTGGCGTTCTGGTCATAAAGGTCAAACGCCGCAATCTGCTTTGCTGATTCAGGTGCCCAGTTGTCATTCACTAACAGTCTGGCAATTTCTTGTCTGAGCGTTTTATCCTCTTTCTGGAACGCCATTTTTTCTTTGCGGGTTTTAGCACTGAAATAGCGATGACGAAGTTCTTTTAGTTTTCCTTCAAGAATAATGATTTCCGGGTTTTCAAAAAGATTTCTTTGTGTTTTCGGCTTTTCCAATCCAATCAGCGTATTTGCCGCCACAAACTTGGTTTCAAGGTTAGGCAATGAGCGGATGCCGAAATTGTCCTTGTTAGCCTGTTTCTTTTGGTCAACAACAAGTGAGATGAAAAAACGCAGTTTGGCAATCTGCACGGCTATGGGCTGAATATCCACACCATAAATACAGGTTTCAATCAGGTATAGTTTTCGTCCATAGTCAGGCTCATTATTTTCAAAGGCAGATTCAATATCCGCAATTGCATTTTCCTTTATATATGGGTCATCAATCTGTGATGCTTTATCTATCTGTTTTTGTTTCCAAAGTTCGTTTCGTGGGTCAATCTTATGTAATATATGCACCAATTTGTGAAGCATGCCCATAGGAAAAGCACCCGAGCCGCAGGCAGGGTCAAGTATTTTGCAATTATCGATTGCCGCAATTAAACTTTGAGTTTCTTTTTCATTGAAGGAGAGAGGATTTTCTGAGTAGCTGAGTAAATCTTTAATCGTGCCTTCAGTATCGCTAATTCCTGCTTCTTCCAAATTTTGTTTCAGATAAGCCAGAAGCGACTCATCCACCATATAATTCACAATCTCACGGGGGGTGTAAAAACTTCCTGTTTGCTTTCGGGCGGTAGTTTTGGTTTCAGGATTGTAATACGCCAACAGGTTTTCAAAAACTTTCCCCAACAATTCAGGGTCCAAAGCAATCTCTTCTTCAATGGGTGTGTTTTCTTCAATAGTAAATTTGTAGTCGTTAAAAATCTCCAGCAGCCCACGGCATTTTTCCTTATTGCGTTTGCAGCCGTATTCTTCGCTAAGGTCAATCGTTCGTTCTTTGCCGAAGAAAAGTAAATCTGGAACAAAGGGGGTTTTCTTATCGTTGCGGCTAAATCCATCAATGTATTCCACCTTGCCTGTTTCTTCATTTTCTTTATCAAGGCAATCAAACAGTCCACCATTGAGAAAAGGAATATCCTTAAAAAGTTTTATGACTTCATCCTTTGTGATGGAAAATTGTTCGGGATAGCGATATTCATTCTTTATTCCGTGGTCCTTTTTGTAAAAACCATGGTGGTCTTCTGCAAATACTCTCTCATTCATTTTCTGATTAAGCGTAGCGAAGAAGAGGTTTTGCAAGATGGCCGTGAAATATGTTTTTGTTTGTCCCCCGCTGGCGGGGGTAGGGGGTGGATGTCCGTTTTCTGAGTCAAATGATTTAAGCAGTTCTTTGACAAACGACTTCTCAAAGAGATTTTCCGGCACTAAGTTTTTCTCTTTCAGAAACCAGACAAAAATCAAACGGGTAATTAAACGGATAAGGTTGTTTTGAATGTTTTTTTCGTCAGTAAGTTTTTTGTCTTTCGGAAACTCCACATATCTCTGTGCCCAGAAATACCAGTTGGAAAGTTCTTCAAAGAATTTCTTGTTAAGCAGTTTTGTATCCAGTGTTTTTTGCCAGGCATTATGCAGTTCTACAAAATTAGTGAAGCTGTATTTATTTTTAAGCTCATTAAACGAAAGGTCAAATAGTATTTCAATATGTGCCCGATGTGGACCTACCTCATTTTCCACCCCCCTACCCCCCGCCGGCGGGGGACAAGCCACCCCCGTTCTGTGAACATCTCCGCCAGCGGGGGATATGCATTCCTTGCCCACACCAGCGGGGAATATGCGGATATCTTTAATAAGGGTAACCTTTTCCAGCACATCCTTGCTTGTGTCTTTCTTGTCCGGCCTGCGGTTGATAACTGAAACAGTGAGCAAATTGCCGTAACGGAAAAACAGCATTACCGGAATATCGTAAAGGCGATTGATGAAACGGGTAATTTTTGAGATTTGGCTTCGTGAATATTCTTTGTCTTTCAACTCCACTGCAAAAAACAAATACGATTGCATTGTGTCGTTGTAGCCTACTTCAAACAATGAACTTTGTTTTTTTACTTCATCATCGCTGTATTGAAAAATGAGTTTAGCGTTTTTCCATTCATCCCAAAGTGGGTATGAAACATCAGAAAGATTTCTCTCTGATGCTCTCTTCTTTAGTGAATCCAAATTCACATTTGCTTTCTTGGTACTTTTGTAACCAAGAGTGTGTAACAGCTTTTCCGATGCGGTGGCTGCATCAGTGTTGGCAAATGTTTCAATGGCTTGTTGAATATTTTCTTTTATTTTTTTTACTTCTTGTTCTATCATATTTTTATTTTTTAAAAGTGGTCGAATTTGACCATTTTAATTCCATCGAATTCTATAGAATTAAAAGTTATTTAATAATTAGCCAGGTTATCAATTCAAAATCGTTTTCGGCTTTTGGCAATTCATTTTCATCAATCAGTTTTCCGCTTCTGCCTTCTAATTGTAATTCGTTTCGTTTGCCCAACAAAGTTGCAATGTTGCTCACTGCTTTTTTCATCAAGTCAGAATAGGCAGTCATATTTTTCCCTTCCTGCGTTTCGTTGTTGAACAAGCGGCACAAATCTTCATAGTATTTTTTTCTACCCGAACACAACAAGCGGAACATTTCTAAAATTTGTTTTGGCTGAGTGAAACTGAAACGAACATTACCATTGTTACGAACATACACAAGGTAGTAAGGTTGAAGGGGATTCACTTTTTCGTTTGATGCTGCATGTTCCTTTTGTTTCAAACAAAAAATAACTCCTGGCTGTAAAACTTCTCTTGCTTTTTCAGAAAGGTCTTTGCTGTCAATTTCTTTTTTAGTGAGTGCATAAATTCCGAAGGGGGCATTCTCTAATTTGTCTTTGTTCTCCTGCAAATAATTAATGAGATCCATACGGAAATCATCCAGCGTAAATTCGCTTAATGAAGGGATGTTTTCATTGAGGTCATCCATTTCCAGCACTTCATCTTTCATTCGGAGCAACTGCTTATCACGGTAACGCATTTCTGTTTCCACTAAGTCTTTTATCTCATCGGGATTTAAAACATTGTCCTCAAGCGTTGCGGTTACATCTACCAGCGCCATTCGTGCCTCTACACGATATTTCAGATTGATGTATTTGTCTAAATTATCGGTTGGCCAAAAATTCACCAAATGGATTTCATCATTGAGAGAACCGATACGATCAATCCTTCCGAAGCGTTGAATAACACGAACCGGATTCCAATGAATGTCATAGTTGATTAAGTAATCGCAATCCTGTAAATTTTGTCCTTCGCTTATGCAATCAGTCGCAATCAAAATATCAATTTCGCCTTCCTGCGGCATTATATCAACCAGCTTTTTTCTGCCTTTTGCAATAGGAGAAAAATTAGTGAGGATATGATTGTATTCTGTCAATTCTCTAAAACCTTTAGGGTTGAAATTGGATTTGTTTCCACCTTTACCACCACTTACTAATGCCGAATTAACTCTCAGTTCTTTCAAAGCCCATTCAGAAATGTTGTTGTAGAGATAGTCAGCGGTGTCGGCAAATGCAGTAAAGATTAAAATTTTCTTGTTCACTTTTCCTTTCCTGTTTGTAGCCGGATGATTTATTTTTTCAGTAATAATTTCTTTCAGCGTTTGAAGCTTTGCATCTCTGTCAGGCGTAACTGCTTCTGCATTGTCATGCAACAAACTCAATTGCTCTTTGTCTTTTTTTAAACCTTTCAGCCATTTGTTAAGGTCAAGATGTTTTAATTCATACTTCAGTTTTTTCCCAACGGTGTAAAGTTCTTTGTAGTCATCATCTTCTTCACCTTCCATTTTTGTATCATCCAAATCAAAATCGGGGTCTACTGATTTTTGCTTTTGGTATTCTTTGATTCGTTTTTCAAGATCTTCAATTTTATTTACACAACGCAACATAGTAATTTCAAACGATTCAATTGAACTTTCCAATCGTTTCAAAAAATTCACTTTCATCATTCCAATTAAAAACTTTTCACGATTTTCCTGAGTGAAATTTATTACACCTGTCGTTTGTGCTTTTTCTTTGTAGTGTTCTTTGAATTCGGGTTGCACATAAGATGAAGGTTTGAAAAGAGAAAGTTCATACTTATTGATTTCATCTGTTAAACGGTCGTAAGAAAGAAATCTTCCTTTGCTGTCAATCTCGCTGTAAATCGGTTTGGGCTTGGCTCTACCGGGAAACAAACCGATTTTTTCCAATTCGTGTTTGTAAAATTTCCGTATATGATTTCGTGAACGGGAAATGGTGAGAGCATCCAATAACTTAAACAAGCTACTATCTAATTTGTTTGAAAGTTCTTTGCTTGAAACCTGCTCCTTTGATTTTTGTTTTGCCCAATTGGTAAATTGGATTTGTGCAAGTTTTAAAGTTTCGGAAACACTTTTTATTTGCAAGGATTCATTAAATGCGTTGTCTTTATCATCAGTTACAAAGCGAATTTGGTTTCTCAAATCTTTCAAATTGGTATTTACAGGTGTTGCTGAAAGCAACAGCACTTTTGTTTTCACACCTGAACCAATAATGTCCAACAGCATTCTTTCATATCTGCTCTTGCGAATTGTTTTTCCGTCTTCGTCTTTTTTCCCTTTTGTGTCGTTACGGAAATTGTGGCTTTCATCAATCACTACTAAATCATAAACCCCCCAATTAAATTTGCCCGGACTTAAATCAACACTATCTGCATCAGAAATTCCGCTATCTCGGCTAAGGTCGGTATGGTAAAGGAGGTTGTATGAAAATCTGTCTTTGTCAAATGGATTCAACGGATTGTTTTTGTGTGCCTGGAAAACTGTCCAGTTGTCTCTTAATTTTTTCGGGCAAAGCACAAGCACCCGAAAATTCTTTAGCTCAAAATATTTTATTACTGCAAGTGCTTCATAAGTTTTTCCCAAGCCAACACTGTCGGCAATGATACAGCCATTGTGTGTGTTGATTTTATTAACTGCTGATTTCACGGCATCTTTCTGAAAATCGAAAAGCTGATTCCAAATTTGAGTATCTTTCAGTGTTCCACTTTCGGTGAGAAGGTCAGCCGATTTTTGATCTTCAATGAATTTGTAAAAAAGATGGTAAAGCGTTTTGTAGTAAATAAATTCAGGTGAGTAATCGAGATAAAGTTGTTGCAGGAATTCCAACACTTTTGCTTTTACATCAGTTACTTCAACATCTTCCATTTCATTATTCCAAAGTTTATTGAACCAGATCAACAAATCTTTCCGGTCTCGTTTGCTGTCAACTTCTAAATTCAATTCGATGTTCTTATTTTTTGATAAGCCCAAACCTCTCATCGTAAAGTTGGAACTTCCGACAATTGCATCTTCCATTCCGTTATTGTTGATGTGATACAATTTGCCGTGCAAAAAATTTAATTTTTTTACGGACTTGATGTCAACTTTTCTTTCAATCCATCCGGCACATTCTCTGGCTGTTCGGCTTTGGTCAATCTGATTTTCTAAAGCAATATTTTCATCTCTTATGTTGAAATGTTTCTTTGAAGTTTTTGCGGGGTCAAGTAATTTGATTGAAGAAGGGTCACCATATAAAAAACGCAAACTGTTCACTTGTTCCAATTCGGTTTTCAAAGCATCATAGGCGTATATCGTGAAGAAGGCAGAAACAATCGAAAGGTCTGTTCCTGCCTTTATTTTTTCTCTTAAAAAATCTCCGACAGTCCCGTAATGGTAGTTGTCTTTGATGGATGATGTATTTGTTTCTACCGTAGTATTTTCCAGATGATAGGAATTTCTCAGGATAGTTTTGGACATCATTACACACTCTTTTATGGTAGCGGATTAATCACTTCTTTATAAATATCAGGTCTTCTATTGGCATAGAATGTCCAGATATTTCTTGTCTCTTTTATTATATCCAAATCCAGGTTCACTACCAGTATTTCATCCTTTTCAGCACCTGCCTCGGCAATTATTTCACCATCAGGGTCAATAACCATACTTCCACCATGAAATTTTTGCCCTTCTTCACCTCCTACTCTATTAACTCTGGCGACAAAGAGATTATTAGCGATAGCATGGGCGCAAAGCATCTTACGCCATTTAGCCTGAAAGGTAAATGTGCAGGCAGTAGGAGCAAATATAATCTGTGCCCCTTTTAACCCTAATATTCGGCTACCCTCCGGGTAGAAATTGTCCCAACAAGTCTGAATACCAACTGTTGCAAATTTTGTTTTAAATACGGGATAACCTAAATTCCCTAAGGTAAAATAAAATCTCTCCTCCCAGAGAGGCTGATGTGGAATATGATTTTTTCGATACTTACCAAGTATTTTTCCGTTAGAATCAAGCACTACCGTCGTATTAAAATATACCCCTTCTTCTGCCTTTTCAAACATTGGGAGTATTAAAGCCACTTTCTCTTTTTTTGCCACATCACTCATTAATTGAGTTGTCTCACCTGGGATTTCTTCTGCTAAAGCAAAATTTGAGACCTCAATACTTCTTGGAAACCAATGAAGGTTGAACATCTCTTGAAAACAGACAATATTTGCTCCCTCAGATGAGGCATTTTTTGTTAGCTCAATAGCCTTGTCTAAATTCCCTCTTTTATCCTTCGTACAACTCATTTGAATTAAACCAAGTTTAATCACCGCTTTTTTGCCATCCTCCTATTTACTCATAAGCAGGGAATAGGACTTATTAGACTGATAAGTCCTATTCCCTGATACCTGAACGCTTACTAACAACTTACAGATTTTTTTGAGCTAACTGGACTAATTTAGAAAAGGCATTTTTATCCCTGACAGCCAAATCGGCTAAGATTTTGCGATTTAGCTCGGAATCTGCATTTTTTAATCCTCTGATAAACTTACTATAAGAGAGTCCATATTCTCTTACCGCGGCATTTATCCGAATAATCCAGAGGGCACGAAATTCCCTTTTTCTATTTTTGCGGTCCCGATAAGCATATACTCCTGCTCGAATTACTGCCTCTTTAGCTAATTTATACCAGCGATGCCTTGCCCCCCAATAACCTTTAGCTAATTTTCTTATTTTATTTTTTCTTCTTCTACCAGCAACATTGGTTGCAACCCTCATTTAAATTCATACCTCCTCTAAATCTTATAAGTCCTATAAATCCTATAAGTCCTATAATCTAAATTTTATTTATACGGAATTAGTTTTCTAATCTTTCGTTTATCTTCGTCACTTACAAAGCCTGCTGAGCGCAAACCGCGCTTCTGGTCCTTTGATTTATTCGTAAGAAAATGTCCGGCGTAGGCTTTTTCACGCTTTATTCCTCCACCGGCAGTAACTTTAAATCTTTTCGCCGCTGCTCTTTTAGTTTTTAACTTAGGCATTAATAATCCTCCTCTTTTTTGGTAATTGGTAATTGGTAATTGGTTACCATTCACCAGTTACCAATCACCAATTACCTATCCTTTCTTCTTAATTGGTGCTAAAACCATTATCATACGCTTGCCATCTAATTTTGGTGACATTTCTACAGTTGATATTTCTTTTAAATCCTCTATTAATCTATCGAGTGCTTTTCGTCCAAATTCTATATGTGCCATTTCTCTACCTCGAAAATTCATTGTTATTCTAACCTTATCCCCACCTTCTAAGAATTTGTGTGCATTTTTTGATTTAAATTGATAATCATGCTCTTCAATATGAGGACGCATCATTATCTCTTTTACATGAATTACCTTTTGCTTTTTCTTGTTATCCCTATCTTTTTTCTTCTGCTCAAATAGGTGTTTACCAAAATCCATTATCTTACACACAGGCAGATTGGGGTCAGGAGCTACTTCTACTAAGTCTAATCCTTGTTCCATAGCCAATTGCAACGCTTTATCTAATGGCATAACCCCTATTTGCTCTCCATCAATACCTATCACTCGAACCTCTCTGGCTCGAATTCTTCGATTTACTCTAATTGCCTTATTAATTACACATCACCCCTTTTTTAAAATAGTTTGGGAGTTGAGAGTTGGGAGTTATTATTAAACTCTCAACTCTCAACTCTCAACTCCTTAACACTTACAAAGATACCACATCTACATCAGAAAGTCAACAAATTTTTTCGTTTATCTCTTTTATCAGATTATCCATAACCTCTTTCAATAAAAGTTGTCCCAAATCCCCACTTCCTCTTTTACGAACTGAGACCTTTTCTGTTTCTACAGCGAGGCAAGCCTCCTCTTTATCTCCAATAATGAACATATATGGGACTTTATGAAGTGTTTCTGCCTCACGGATTTTAAATCCTACCTTTTCATTTCGACTATCTAATTTAACTCGTATCCCTTTTTCTAATAATTGTTTTTCAACCTTTTCTGCATAAGGAATATGTCGGTCGGCAATAGTCATAATCATCACCTGAATTGGTGAAAGCCATACAGGAAATGCACCGGCATAATGTTCTATCAAGGCACCTAAAAATCGTTCAAGACTTCCTAAAACTACGCGATGAATCATCACCGGCTGATGTTCATTGCCATCAGTTCCAACATAGGTAACATTAAATCTCTGTGGCAAATTGAAGTCTACCTGGATAGTAGGACCCTGCCATGCCCTGCCAAGGGCATCCCTTAATTTAATATCAATTTTGGGTCCATAAAAGACCCCTTCTCCTTCATCTATGGTATAATTTAATCCTTTATTTTCCAACGCAGTAGCTAATGCTGAGGTTGCCTCGTTCCAGATTTCTTCTGTTCCAACATATTTCTCCGGCCGGGTAGAAAGATAGACATCATACTCTTTAAATCCAAAGGTCTTTAGCATCTGAGAGGCAAATTCTATTACCCCGCATATTTCGTCTTTAAGTTGGTCAGCCCGACAAAAGATATGGGCATCATCCTGTGTAAATCCCCGAACACGCAATAAACCATGTAATACCCCACTTCGCTCATATCGATAAACCGTGCCTAATTCAAAATATCTTATCGGTAATTCCTTGTAACTCCTTGTTTGACTTTTATAAATCAAAATATGTCCCGGGCAATTCATTGGTTTAAGCACATAAGATTGGTCTTCAACCTCCATAAAAAACATATTCTCTTTATAATAATCACAATGACCGGAAATCTGCCATAAATCAATTTTAGCAATATGAGGGGTAATTACTTCTAAATAATCCCGTTTTGCATGTTCTTTGCGTAAGAAGGCACATATCTCCTCGCGAATAATTGTTCCCTTTGGATGATAGTAAATTAATCCAGGACCTACCTCTTCATAAATATCAAATATTTTCAGTTCTTTACCAATCTTGCGATGGTCTCTTCTTTTTGCCTCCTCTAATCTAAAAAGGTATTGCTCCAATTCCTCTTTTGTTTCAAAAGCAGTCCCATAGATTCTTGTAAGCATAGGATTTTTTTCATTACCACGCCAATATGCACCGGCAATGGAAATAAGTTTAAATGCCTTGATTACTCCGGTAGAGTCCACATGAGGTCCACGGCAAAGGTCAATGAATTCATCTTGTTGGTAAAGACTGACCTCATCATCCTCGATTTTATCTAAAAGTTCAACTTTATAAATTTCGCCCTTGTTCTGGAAAAATTCTTTAGCCTCTTCTCTGCGCATCATCACCTTTTTAAAAGGCAACTTGGCTTTAATAATTTCTTCCATCTTGGTTTCTATTCCTGGCAGGTCATCAGGTGAGATTGGAGAGGGCAAGTCAAAATCATAATAAAACCCTTCTTCAATTGCAGGTCCAATGCCTAATTTAGTTCCCTGGTAAAGTGCACAAACGGCTTGTGCCATAATGTGAGCGGTTGAATGTCGCGATATTTGTATGTCCATAAATACTTTTCTTTATTTCACTCCTTTGTCTCCCTGATTTGGTAACTGGTAATTGGTTAAATGGTAATTTGTAACGGGTTAAATAGTTACCAATTACCATTTATCAATTACCAAAAATGGTGGGCGGTACTGGATTCGAACCGGTGACCCCTTGCGTGTCGAGCAAGTACTCTAACCAACTGAGCTAACCGCCCGGTAAATGGTGAATGGTGAATGGTAAATGGTGAATGGTGATCAGTAACCAATTACCATTTACCATTAATTACCATTTACCATTTACTACTTACCCCTTACTACTACTGGAGGCGGCGATCGGATTTGAACCGATGCATAGAGGTTTTGCAGACCTCTGCCTTACCGCTTGGCTACGCCGCCTAAAACTTAGCCACGAATGAATACAAATTAAACCGTTAATTTCTAAATCCTGTGAGCATATATTGGATTTCAACTTGATTGAGTGTTTGAATAACCTTTTTTAATAATTCCTGTTGTGACATTTATCAAGACGCTCCAAAAGTATTTTCTTGAATTCTTTATCGCCAAGATTCGGAAATCTCTTATGTAATCCATGAATAAAAAGTTGATTAGCAAATTCAGACAACTCAAATGCCTTAAGTAATCTTACCTCAGGCGACATTCGACGAAGCACTTGAAGGTAATGGGTCAGTCTTTGGGGGAAATTTGTTTGTAGTAACCCGCTTTAGCGGGTAGATTTAAGGCAAATAACCGCATAAATGCGGTTACTACAAACTCTATCCCCCCTGATAACTAACCCATTACACTTGAAGATATATTTTGTGATTCGGATGTTCTTTAATATCCATACTTCCCCCACTATGGGGTCAGACCTTGATTATAGAATACACAATGTTCTAAATCCTATAATCAAGGTCCTACCATAACTCTCTCTTTTTCTCTTTTCTTTATCGCCTTCCACTGCTCAATTACCTGCGCTGAATTCTCAAATTTCAGGAGGCTCGCCTCATTATCACCAAATACATGTGGATGTCTGCGGATAAGTTTTTCACATACACAGAATAAAACATCCTGTATGTCAAACATTCCTTGTTCCTTTGCCAATTGAGCCTGCATAACCACCTGCATCAAAACATCACCCAATTCCTCCTTTAATCCTTCCGTATCTTCCTTGTCAATAGCTTCAATAACCTCATAAGCCTCTTCAATTAAAAAAGGTTTAAGTGACTGGAGTGTTTGTTCCTTATCCCACGGACAACCATCTTTTTCATCACGTAGTTTAGCAATTATATTTACTAACCTTACAAACCGGTCATCCATTCCTTATTTTCCGCTTTTTTTTGTTTCAGTTTTCCCTAACAAAGCCAAATTTTTAGTAATCTTAGCCTCTTTTTTTAAGTCTTCTACCCACTGATTAAACATTAATCGAACGCGGGTATCATCTTTTCGCATAATTTGTTTGAGCTGGTGTTTAATCTCACTAAATGGTTTCCCCTGAAATGCCTGGGGTAATTGGGTTTGATGAGCATGATAAAACTCCTCTGCCTCTTTATCACTGACCAACTTATCATAAATTTTAACCTTAATCAACTCTTCCATCAGCATTTGATTTCTAACCCACTTTAATCTCTCCTGGATTTCTTTTTTGCGATGCAGTCCTGTCTTTATTGCCTCTTGAATCATTATCTTCTCAGTAATCATCCGGTCTAAAAGTTCCTCTTTCTGTTCTGGTGTAGTGAACATTGGACGATACGCAGATGGGAGATTGTTAAGTTGTTCTTCAAATTCTTTGATGGTGATAGTCTCTCCCCTCACACTGGCTAAAGTTGGTGATTTATCTGCACAGCCAGTTGCCCCAAAAATCAAACAAAGTAAAATAATAAAGTATCTAACTTTCATCTTAATTCCTCCTTTTTAATTGGTAATTGGTTAAATGGTAACTGGCAATTAATTACCAGTCAACCAATTACCAATTACCTCGTAAGATATTCTATCATATCTTTCATAAAAAATCAAGTAATTTCTTTTCTGTTTTTTTTAAAAGTTATAATTGTGGACAATAAATATGCTTTTATCTCTGCAATTAAAAATGCCTCAATTCCCAAACTAATTAGCAACTACAGTATTTTATTTAAAAATTAAAAATTTAGTGACATATACAATTTCGCAAGCACCACCTTCAGTATCATTTCGAGACATAGAACTTTGCCATGACCATCCCTTTCCATCTTCAACCCGCACCAAAAAACCTTCTATTTCAATCAAATTACCTGGATGTACTTTTTTGAGGTTTTTCTTAATTTCAGAACTGCTGGGAATCATATGCATATTAGCACTGTTTTCTGCGATTTGCTCTATCGGAATCGGTGGGTTTTCATCCCATGAATATTCATACCATCTAAAATTCTGCGAAATTTTTAACTTTTCAAGAACTGCTGTATCGGACATCATCCTCCAGCCTAATGCAAGATCAATCGGTGCAAGGGCAGATTCCCGATCCATCCAATAATGTTTTGCACTAAGAACTCTTGCTTTTAATCGAAATTGAGCAAGTTTTTTAATGGTGTATTTGCCTATTTGAAATTTTTCCTGTTCTTTAATATCAATCTGAACAGGTTGATCAGTAACCAGAACCTCTGGCAGATGTTTTATTTTAGGCGTGTGACAAAACTTGTAACTTACTATTATCAGCAATACAAATATAATTAGATTTAAATGTCTTTTTGTTACTCCTTGATAAAAATTTTTTTTGGGAGGAGGTAAAATTAACGAGATTTTTTTGACTACCTCTTTCTTAAAAACAAATCCACATAGATTACAACATAAGGCATCTTCTTTGTTTTCATAGTTACATTTTGAACACTTCATTTTTTGGGAACTCCTCTAATTAAAAGAGGCAATGTAATGGGTCAGTCTTCGGGGGGAATATGGAAAAATGTATCAACAGGATTCAAGGGGTTGAGGGGTCGAGGGGTCAAGTGGAATAAGGGAAAACAAACACTTGAACCCTTGAACCCTCGAATCCTGGACCCCTTTTCTCC
>JBDRHR010000017.1:0-28634 GCA_043816605.1 Nitrospirota bacterium | reverse complement strand
GGAGCAAATGCCTTTGCTCACGAGTCCGGTATTCATGCAGACGGCGCATTAAAAGACAGGCGTAATTACGAAGGCTTATTTATTATGCCTCTTGGATTTAAGTTGCCATTCAAACCCGAGGATTTCCTATCCAAAAATTCTGCAAACTATATCAGTTCCGCAGAATCAAAAAGATTCATTGATAAAATTCTAAAGGTAGTCTGTGACCTAAAAGAAGCTACTATTGAAGAATCCGTAGTTTTGGGATTCAATCTATATCTTGAGAGTGTGAAGACGGTTACCAATAGTGCTCTCCTTATAGCTATAACAAGCAAAGAAGAAGCCGATGCAAGTTTTACCCAAACGAAGAAGATACAAATATCAGATGATTCACATGCTCAACCTGTTTATATATCTGATGAGGAATTATACAAGCAATACCCTTTGTTTTATCGTAGCACTCAAGATAAACATAGGAGCCTTACAGATAGATGTAAAGAACGGTATATAGATTTTTTAGCTAATAAGGCATTTTATAATTTAATTGTTTTGATACGAGACGATCACATTTATGCCCATAAAAGACTGCCTCACCCAGAAAGCACAGCAAAAGAGGGAGCGTACATATACTCTGAAAGAATCTTTAAGTTTCTTGATAAGCATTACACAAAAAGGAGTGAGGAAAACTAGATATTCTGAAAGAAGAGAATAGACGCTTTATGTAATTATAAGAAACTACATAAGATACAAAATAAATATTGACAAACCGGTAAAAAAATGGGATTATATTTCCCCGAGGTGTGGGGTTGACTGGTATCCTTGCCACCACCAAAGACGAGGATTATTCGGGAACATTCCACCCCCTAACCCTGCCAGAGGTGCTACCTCCCGCCAGCGGGGGACAAAGACCCAGCCAGGCAGTCGCAGGTAAAGGCTTTGGAGAAAGCGATTGACCAGATGGTATATAATCTCTACGATTTGACTGAGGTGTGAATCGTTGAAAAAGCTATAATAATGTCACCCTTTCAGGGTTTAATGGTAATTATTCAATGAATGCTACAATAATATCATCCCTTCGGGATTAAATGCAGAAGATGGAAGGAGAAAATCAGCAACCCTAATAAGGTGGTATTATTGTAGCAAATGGTTAAGACAAACAATCGTAACTCCGAAAAATCAGGGAGAGCGACCATTTTAAAACCAGGTGATTATGTAAAAGCATAAAAAGGAAACACTACTTTATCTAACGGACAGGTTTTATCATAATTTAATCCTGATAATCTGCGGTAATCTGCGTTCCATTATTATTGAGATTCAAAGTCTATTGCATAGAAAGGAGATAGGTTATGAAAGAATTAATTCTACAGGAAACAATTGAGCAAAAAATCTTTTTAATAAGAGGACACAAGGTTATGATAGATAGAGATCTTGCTGAATTATATGGAGTAGAAACAAAATATCTAAATAGGCAAGTAAAACGTAATATTGAACGGTTTCCCGAGGAATTCATGTTCAATCTTACTACAGAAGAAAAGAATGAACTGGTGACAATTTGTCACCGGTTTAGAACAATGAAACATTCAAGTGCCTTACCTTTTGCATTTACCGAACACGGTGTAGCTATGCTTGCAAGTGTTTTAAAAAGTGAAAGAGCAATAAAAATAAGTATTAGTATTATCAAGGCATTTGTTAAACTACGCGAAATTATATCTACTCATAAAGAATTTGTCTATAAGTTAAATGAACTTGAGGGAAAAACAGAAAAACATGATACACAGATACAAGCAATTTTCGAGGCAATTCGCCAGTTAATGACTCCGACAGAGAAGCCAAAACGACGTATTGGATTTTATAAGGATTAGAGAAGAATGCAGTAAGACAAGAGACGGGTGTTTTAGTTTTTTGATTTGTTTATATCAAAGAGTCGCAGGCTCATAAGAGACGAAGTTGAATTGGTTTGGCAACATTCTCTTAAATCCTGATAATCTGCGTCCTATTGAAAATTTCACGGAATTTCGGAATTAATTGGAATTAACCCTTTAGGGTTTCATTTAAACTTCAAGCAAAGATGAAATGCTAAAGCATTAAATCCGTGGTATCCTGGGTGGTATTCTGGGGAACACCATCCTTAATTTTGCCAAACTTCGCAAGTATCAGCCAGAAACTAAAAGAGCAGATTGATGCCTTAATTCAATCTATTTTAGTCAAGGCATTTAGAGGAAAAATTTCCCCTAAAAGGGGGTTAGGGGATGTTATAAAGAGGTAATAAATTGAACATCAACCAACTCATTAAGTTTGTGTTCGTTGTGGTTAAAAATTATGCTGGCAATAAAAGTTGCCAAAGGAGTAAAGCTATGAATTTATTAGAGTTAGAACCTTTGATTGATAGGGCTATCAGTGAAGATATAGGGAAAGGGGACTTAACCACCACCCTGTGTCTTCCCCAAAACCTTATAATTGAGGCTCAAATTATCGCTCAGGAGGAAGGAATTATTGCCGGGTTAGATGTGGCTGAATTGGTCTTTAAAAAGGTGGCCGGGGGAATTGAGTTTCAAGAAAAAGTAAAGGATGGAACCAGGGTTAAAAAAGGTGAGGTCGTTGCCTCGATAAAAGGAGCGGCACAAGATATTTTATCCGCAGAGCGAGTTGCCTTGAATTTTTTACAACGACTATCTGGGATAGCCACCATAACCGCTAAATTTGTAGAGGCGGTAAAACCATATACCGCAAAAATCTACGATACCAGAAAAACTACACCAGGCTTACGCGTGCTTGAAAAATATGCGGTGAAAATGGGTGGTGGGACTAACCATCGGTTTGGATTGTATGACGGAATATTGATTAAGGATAATCATATTAAGGTCGCGGGAGGAATTACTCAAGCCGTCAGACAGGTTCAACAAGGTCTGCCTCCCGGGCAAAGGTTGCCTCCCGGGCAAAGGTTGCCTCCTGGGATGAAAGTAGAGGTAGAAACTACGGATTTGAATGAGGTCCAAGAGGCAGTTAACCTGAATGTGGATATAATTATGCTGGACAACATGAGCCTTGAAATGATAAAAGAGGCGGTTAAAATTATTAGGGCAAATAGAAAAGATACCCTGATTGAGGTCTCAGGCGGGGTTAATTTAGAAAATGTCCATCAGATAGCCTCAACCGGAGTAGATATTATCTCCATTGGTGCCTTAACCCATTCCCCTAAGGCGTTGGATTTAAGTTTGGAGATAAAATAAGCATGGAGAAAAGCATCAATGGAAATTTCACCACGGTTAAATATCTATCCTTTTAAATTATACATAAGCAGTATAACAATATTATAATAAGCTTCTTGTTGATTGTCAAAGGAAAATTGTAATGGGTCAGTTACGCGTGGGAGAACAACCCCCTAACCCCCTTTTTTAAGGGGGAATAAAACGGGGTTGTGCCATATTCCCCCTTAAAAAAGGGGGTTAGGGGGTTGTTCTTCTTGCCCGGTCAAAAAATAACCCCGCGTAACTGACCGATTACGGAAAATTAATTTTCCACCTTGACAATATTTCTTAGATTATGCTATAATTATATTAAATTATCTATGGGAGATAATAAATAATGTTAGGCTCTAAAAGAAATTAAGGAGGTAAAATATGGCAGTAATCGCAATGTTTTATGGCATCATTATTTCGATGTACTATTTTGACAAGAAGAAGCATCACATGCCTCATATTCATGTCAAATATCAAGATCAAGAAGCAATGATTTCAATTCCAGATGGCAAGGTATTAGAGGGAGAAATCAAATCGAGCAAGATGAAACTGGTTCAGGCATGGATTGAAATACACAAAGAAGAATTGATGGCTGATTGGGAACTTGCCAGTAGTGGCGAGAATGTTTTTAAGATAGATCCACTGAAATAAGAGGTGAATTGATATGAATCCCAGAGTTAAGTTTGTGAAACCAAATCCTGACTACACCTTAGCCCTAACTTTTACTAATGATGAAGTTAAAATACTTGATGTGAAACCATATTTAGATAAAGGTATATTTAAAGAGCTAAAAAACATTAGTTTATTTAACTCTGTTAAACCATTTTTAGGCAGTATCCAATGGAAGAATGGACAAGATTTATGCCCCGATACTTTGTATTTAGAAAGTAAATGAACCGTTACAGTTATAGCAGATAATGTCCCGATTTTTTCAGGACCAGGCACAACATATTCAATAATTACCACAGTACCTGCCGAGGTAGAACTTATTCTTATTGATGATTCGAAAAAATGGTACTATCAGATAGAGTTGCCAGATGGTATACTTGGCTGGATATCGTATGTTAATTGTCAGAAGTAGGAGAAAGCAGGCAGGATAAACAAGATGAAAAATAAAAGGTATGGGTAGAGGGAAGAGGTCTAACTTCTGACCGCTGACACCTAATGACAGAAACCTTACCTACACCTCCACAATAACCGGTAATATCATAGGTCTGCGTTCAGTCATATCAAATAGGTATTTACTCAGTGTATTTTTAATCCCTGACTTTATTGCGGGCCAATTGGTTGTTCCCTCCTGAACCAGTTCCTCTAAGATGTTTTTTACCCTTGTCCTGGCTTCATTCATCAATTCATCTGCCTCACGGACATAGACAAAGCCGCGGGAGATAATCTCTGGGGGAGATATGAGTTTTGCACTCTGGCGGTCAATCGTAACCACAACAATCATCATCCCATCCTGTGCTAATTGTTGTCTATCCCGCAATACAACCGTGCCTATATCTCCAACACCTTTCCCATCTATCAAGATTTGACCTGCCTCAACCTTTTCATCAAGCATTGCCTTTTCCTTAGTTATTCCAAGTTTCATCCCATTTTCCATGATAAAGATATTTTTTGCCGCAAGACCAAGCTTTTGAGCAAGTTTGCCATGATGAACTAAGTGCCGATATTCACCGTGTATCGGTATGAAATACCGTGGTTTAACCATGTTAAACATCCACTTAAGCTCTTCCTGACTGGCATGGCCTGAGACATGAACCTCAGAGACATTCTCATAAACAACCTCTGCACCCAGCTTAAAAAGATTATTTATAGTTCGGGAGATAGAGACCTCATTGCCTGGAATAGCCCGGGCAGAGATAACCACGGTATCGCCTTTGGAAATCTTGACATGCCTATGCGTATGCATGGACATACGAGTAAGGGCAGACATAGGTTCACCCTGGCTACCGGTAGTAATGATAACCGTCCGCTTCAGTGGTACATGTTTTAATTCGTCGGCAGAGATAAGGATTTTTGAAGGAATGGTTAAATAGCCAAGCTCACTGGCCATACTTGTTACCTTTTCCATGGACATGCCGACAATGCAAACCTTTCGGTTATAGATAACACTGGCATCTATAGCCTGCTGGATACGATTGACATTGGAGGCACAGGTAGTCACAATTATTCTACCTGAGGCAGTTCTAAATATTTGTTTGAATATCTCTCCAATCTCTTTCTCAGAAAGGGTATATCCCTCTCTTTCTACATTGGTACTATCAGATAGCAATGCCAATGCCCCATCCTTACACATCTCAGCAATCTTATGAAAATCTGTTCCCTCTCCATTAATAGGGGTCTGGTCAATCTTGAAATCCCCGGTGTGAACGATTAGCCCCAGAGGTGTATGTATTCCTAAACCAACCCCATCAGGAATCGAATGACTTACCCTGAAAAATTCTATTTTAAATACACCGAGTTGAATGTTTGTCCGTGGTTTAATGCAATTCAATTCCACTGAAATCGCCGGTTCAAGCTCAGTCAGTTTGTTTTTAATCAGCCCTAAGGTTAGACGGGTTCCATAAACAGGCACAGGTATTTTTCGCAAAACATAAGGCAATGCCCCAATATGGTCTTCATGTCCATGGGTAATAATTATTCCCCGAATATTCTTTACCCTTTTTTCCAGATACCTAAAATCGGGGATAACAAAATCCACACCCAACATCTCATCTTCAGGGAACATCATGCCGGCATCAATAACAATAATATCCTCATCATACTCTATTGCCAGCATGTTTTTGCCTATTTCCCCAAGACCACCTAAGGGAATAATACTAAGTTTTTTTTCCTTTTTTGTCATAAACATCAACCTCCTTAAAATCTGATACCGGAATGCTTACAAACTAAGTTCTATAATTCAGACACTGGATTTTAGACCCTTACTATAGTTTAATATCGTAAGGTTTCAGTAATCAGGTATCAGGTTTTATGGTTATAGGTAAAAACTATAGAATATAGAATGTCGAACAAGGAATGTAGAATATCGAAGTAGGATACTCGATATTGATTTCATAATTCGAAATTCTGCGTTCAATATTCAATATTCTTTTAAATCCTGTCTGGTGTTGCCTGATTACTGACACCTGATTTTCGAATGCTTACTTAATATCTAACCTGTAAGTATTCCTCTATAGTAGTTATTCCAGCTATTACCTTTCTTGCCGTTACTTCCTGGAGGGTGGACATTCCAGCCTTACAGCATGTCTTTTTAATGATATATGGTGGTGCTTGCTCAAGGATTAAATCCCTAATCTCATCATTTACACTCATAACCTCAAATACCCCTATTCGTCCTTTATACCCTGTATTATTACAATACTTACAACCTACAGCTTTATAAATACCAATTTTTTCTTTATCTGTTTTTATACCAATATCTTCTAAAACATGAGCTGGAATTTCATAAGGCTCTTTACATCTGGAACAGAGTATTCTTACCAACCGTTGAGCTACACCTACGAGAAGTGTAGAAGTAATCAAGTAAGGAAGAATCTTCATATTGAGCAACCGAATAATTGCACCCGGGGCATCGTTAGTATGTAAGGTAGCAAAGACTAAATGTCCGGTTAAAGCGGCATTGACAGCTACATCTGCTGTTTCTGCATCCCTGATTTCTCCTATCATAATAATATCCGGGTCTTGCCGAAAGAAGGATTTAAGCCCCTCTATAAATGTTAAACCTATTGTTGGATTGACTTGCTGTTGATTTATTCCGAGAAGGACATATTCTATAGGGTCTTCAATAGTCATTATATTTTTTGCAGGTAGATTAATTGTAGCCAGGGTAGAGTACAAAGTAGTAGTTTTACCAGAGCCTGTGGGACCGGTAATTAAAATAATGCCACTGGAGTAATGAATAAATTTCTGATAAATTTGTAAAACATCAGGCTCAAATCCTAATTGAGCTAAATCTAATCGTAGACTCCCGGGGTCCAGTATACGAATTACGACCCTTTCTCCAAAATTAGTTGGGGTAGTTGAGATACGTAACTCTATCTCCCGTGTTTCTATTTTTATTTTACATCTACCGTCCTGTGGAAGCCTTGCTTGAGTAATATCTAATCTGGACATAATCTTTATTCGAGAGATAATAGGCCGTTGGAGTCGTTTGGGAGGATAAAGGGCATCATATAAAATCCCATCAATGCGATACCGAATCCGTATCTTCTCCTCCCAGGGTTCAATATGCACATCACTTGCATTGGCCATTATAGCCTCCACCAAGATATGATTAACTAACCTGATTACCGGCGTTTCTTGTGCTTCGGTGGTTAGTTTATCTATATCAGTAGCTTCCCAGGTTTCTGTAAGTATTTCAAACATATTTAAAGGTTCATTAGAAACAATATCTTCTACAAACTCTTTCAAGAGCACACTTTCTGCATAGTATTTTTCAATAGCTCCCCTTATCTCTTTTTCAGAGGCAATAGCTATCTGTATATTATAATCTTTACCAACCATAAGTTTAATGTCATCTATAGCCAAAATATCTAAAGGATTGGACATAGCCACAATAAGGGTATTATCTTTCTTATTTATAGGAAAAAGTTTATATTGCCGGACAGCAAATTCCGGAATGCATTTTGCCACCTCGGCATCTATTTTCCCTATCTCAATAAAATTAACTCGAGGAATGTTGAGTTGCTTGCTTAAAAAGTTTAGCAAAATTTCCTCTGTTATATAACCTAACTGAACCAGGATATAACCAAGTCGTTCATAGGTATTCTCCTGAATTTTTTGAGCTTGAACTAATTGTTCTTGAGTTATAAGATTAGCATCAAGCAACATTTCACCTAATAAGTATTTTCTAACACCGGATTTAGTTTTAATTTCCTGAACTATAGATTTTTCTAATGCCATGACTAATACCTCTTTACTATTTATAGTATAACATATCAGGATTTTAATGTCAATAATATTTCAACTCAGAATGGTAATGCCTCAGTTATCGGGTGGAAAATTCATCAAAAGGAAAATCCGAATCTCGAAATCCGAAATCCGAAACAATATCGAATTACCAAAATACAAATGTTCAAAACAAGAAACACTCACAAAAGGGTTGTTGTTTTGCTCATTTGAATTTAGAATTTTGAATTTGTTTCGTATTTTCCATTTTCGAATTTTCCTTCATTGTTTCGTATTTCGATATTCGGATTTCGGATTTACAAAACTGATAACTGAGGCATTATCGTAATGGGTCAGTTATCGGGAGTTACTTTTTGACTGGGCAAGAGAAACAACCCCCTAACCCCCTTTTTTAAGGGGGAATAAAATGGGGTTGTGCCATATTCCCCCTTAATAAAGGGGGTTAGGGGGTTGTTTCCTCCCTGTAACTGAGGCAGTACGCATTATCTCAGAATTCCATTGACAGAGAATAAAAAGTATGTTATATTGAAATCAGAGGGATTGAATAAAGAAAGATGATAATGATAATTAAAAAAGAAGAAGGTTTTACATTTATTGAAATTTTAATATCTATGTTAATCATATTTTTTGTCATTGCGGCTATAATATCTCTGTCCAGATTGACCATGATAGGGAATGTTTATTCCAGACAGGCAAGTCAATCTATTGCTTATATTCAGGATAAGATGGAAGAACTCAAAAATGAGGCGGGTACAAAGGAAGGCTATGGAAATCTTAGTGATAATGAAGATTTTGTCTTTGTAGGCAAAGTGCAGGCAAAACGACAGTGGGATATAATACCAAATCCACCGTCAGTTCCTTATTGTAAGAAGGTTACGGTGACCATATCCTGGCCAATTAATTCAGGAACACCACATACAAAGACAATGACTACTTACATGGCAAGACCGTAAAGGCTGAATTAACAATTATCAATTCATCAATTATCAATTGTTAATGGTGAATTGTTAATTGTTAATTGACAGGTTCGGGTGGCTGATACCTGAACGCTTACCTATTTCTCTATGAGGAAGATAAATGAGAAGAAATCAGAAAGGATTTAGTTTAATAGAATTAATGATGTCTGTAGCCATATTAGGATTAATAGTGGTAGGTCTGGTTAATATATTTGGCGGAGGGTTAAAAATGTTCTTTTTTGAAAAGGATATGATAAATATTCAACAAAATGCCCGGGTAGCTATGAATCTTATGGTACGGGAATTTAGAGAGATTGGAGATGGCGTGGAAGAGAATTACGGGGATAGGATAGATAATGATGGAGATAATAGGATAGACGAAGAACTCCCAAATGCACAGGATGATGATGGAGATACACGAATTGATGAGGATATGTGTGGCAAAATAGCCTATGCAAATCCTGATTCAATCAGATTTCTTATTGGTAGCGAGAGAGATGAACTGCCAAAAATAATAACTTACTATCTCGGGACAAACACTACAACCAGAAATCTTCAATTAATGAAGGCTATTGAAGATACTTCTACGACAAAAATTGTTGCCCTGACCAGAGCAGATGTTAGAGTAAGTGCAAAACATGGAACTAACTCAACACTATTTCAATATACCTTAGCTAATGGGACAAAGACAACTAATCCGACAGATGAGCAATTGCACCAGATTAGACTAATTACTATAACCCTACAGGTACAAGTTGGCACGGGCACAACAACAAAGGAGGTTACTTTAGTTTCTCAAGTAAAACTGAGGAATTTATAAAGGGAATAATACAATGTCTAAAAAAACTTTCTTTGGCAATGAAAAGGGAATAATCTTAGTCCTCTCATTAGGAATAATGCTTGTGCTAACTGTTACCAATTTAATACTTTTTACCTTCCTGATGAATGAGATACAATTAGTTGTTCATGAAGAGGTATCAAACATAGCCTTACCTATTGCTGAAGCAGGAATTGAGCAAGCAAAGGTTTGGTTGATGCAGTCGAGCCATCCTGGTTCTAATGTCCTGCCACATATAACTGAAGGTAATATTGGTGATGGAAGTTATCGGGCAGTAATCATTGGTACCGTTACCCCGGGCTCACCAGGTTATATCCGCTATAAGGTTAAATCTGTTGGTAGCGCTACTATTGGTAACAGGGAAATATCACGCAAAATCATAGCTGAATTTCAAACAGAAAGTTTCTCGAGATTTTTTTACTTCACTGACTCTGAGTGTGCACCAGACTATACCCCTTATACTACAATTTGGTTCTGGAAAAATGACCGCATTCGTGGTCATGCACATACCAATACAAACGACCCGATATCGCATGGATTCCATATCTATCGGACTCCTACCGAACATCCTGTATTTGATAGTTTTGCTTCGAGTGCAGGATTGAAGGTATATGATTACAATGATGGAGAGATAGAGGCCCCGGCAGAGGTTTTTCAAGGTGGATTCTCAGGAGGTGAAAAGAATATTGATATGCCTTCTGATGCTGAATATTTGAAGTCTGCCGCACAGGATAAAGGGATATATCTTCAAGGCACGACTACTATTGAACTTTTGAGTAATGGAGAAATTAAATATACAAATGATGGTATTACAAAGACTGTAGCGGTTCCTTCTAATGGTGCTTTCTATGTGAACAATGGAAATATTACATCATTAAAAGGCATACTGGCTGGTCAATTAACTGTTGGTGCTAATGGAAATATGTATATTACAGACAATATCCTCTATAGTGTTGACCCGGCTGAAAATCCCAATTCTACAGATAAATTAGGATTAGTAGCAGAAGGTAATATTTATATTCATCAGGATGCGCCCAATACCTTGACCATCTATGCTTGTATAATGGCTATTAACACTGCATTCCATAATCTATCTTATGATTCTGTGTTTAAAGGAACCCTTAAGGTCTATGGTGGAATAATCCAAAAAAGAAGAGGAATAATAGGACTCATCAATACTTCTACAGGGGATAAAGAATATGGCTATACTAAGGATTATTACTACGACAGTCGACTGGAGCAATCGCCGCCGCCATTCTTTCCACCAACAGGAAAGTATGTTTTAGCTTCATGGCGGGAAAGTATTAATTGATAATATCCTGTTGGTTTGTAGTAACCCGCTTTAGCGGGTGGATTCAAGGCAATCCACCGCATAAATGCGGTCACTACGAACTTGTGCCTAAAACCATTAGAATTGAATTGTTGGGGTTAAGGAGGAAGTAATGGAAAAAGTGAAAAAAATGAAAAAAGTAGAGAAAATAAAAAAAGTGAATAAAACAAATATGTTTTTAGGTATTTTATGTCTACTTCTCATTCTAACTCTTATTATACTACATCAAATAGGTAAAAGGGTTATTATCTCGCCCCAACAGCCAAAGTTAAGTCCATCTGTAGAAACAGAATCAAAAATTAACCCTCCGGCACCTCTTCCTCAACCTATAAAAGAAAAAGTATTGCCGGTAGAGGAAAAGCACCCCCAACCAAAGGAGGATTTAAACCATCTAAAAGAGAAGGGGAAAAAGCCACTTATTCCATTCTAATCTATGTGAAAATTGACAGGGGGGTATATTCCCAACTGATAACTGAGGGATTACAGGTTACCTTATGAGCGGGTTGGAGATGTACAGCGGTTCTCTTTGCAATGGACACTTGGTGAGCCTATTATAAAAAGCCACTAAACGCCTACAAATCAAGAGGGACTATTTCTATAATTTTATAGTCCACATTTTCAATATTTACTTTATCCCCTACCTTTTTCTTAAGTAATTTATTTGCCATAGGTGCAAGATATGAAATAATCCCTTTTTCTACTTCGGATTCCCATGGTCCTAAAATAGTATATTCCTTGATTGTTTCGCTATCATCAAGACTCATGAGTTTTATCTCTGTTCCGATACTCACTCTATCAGGAATAATATCTTCCGAAGAAATCGCTTTGATATTGGCTAATTGTACCCTTAATTTCTCTAATTTAGCATAAAGAAACTGTTGCTGTTGTTTTGCGGCTTTATATTCAAAATTTTCACGCAAATCCCCATGAGCCCGGGCTACAGCGATATCTTTAATGTTTTCTGGAATTTCTACCTTCATAATCTGAGTCAATTCTTGCTGTTTGGCAGTTATCTTCTCTTGTGTAGCATAAAAATAATGGTATTGATTTTCTTTTTCAATAATCCCCTCTTGAGAGGGGGTAGGGGGTGTGTTGCCTCCTTCCAATTTAACATTAAGGTCTTTTTTAACCAAGGTTTTAATTTTATCCTTTTCAAACTCTTTCAGGGCATTGCTTTGTAGTAAAGCATCAGATAATGTCTCAATCTCCGTAGTATTTAAATACTCATTTAATCCTTCCTTTAAAACCTCTTCTAATAAAAATGCCTTTATCTGGGTTTGTAAGTCCTTAGCCTCATTCCAACCCATAAGTTTAATTAATGTGGATAAAAGGTCATATTCCTTAAGAACATTAAATTTTTTTGCATCAACAAGGCTTGCCTCTTTAAATCTCTTTTTGCATACCCAGAGAAACTTCTCAGGATATTTTTTGTAAGACTGGAACAGTGTAATTAGAATTGTATCAAGTTTTTCTTTTTCATTTGAGGCATAAAGCTCATTGACTATACCTTCCATGAATTTTGCCCCTTCAAGTTCAAAAAAGACAGATGAGTAAATTTCAGGCCATTCTTGTGGATGAACTGCCTTTATCATTTTAAGTATTTGCATCTGATAGTTTGGGTTTTTTATCTTGGCTATCAGACGAGCAAAATCTGTACTGTTGCCAGAGGTGCTACCTCTTTTAATAATCTCCTCAACGGTACACTCAAAATTTGTTAATATTTCCTTATTCCCTAATTCCTGAACAAAGATAAAAAGCTCAATAGCTAATGATGGATTTTTAGTTATTGATTGATTGCCTAATTCAATCAACGATTTTAGAAATTGGTTACTTACCTGAAGTTCTTTTTCATAAGATTCTTTGGCTAAGTCCATTTTTTCGTAAATTGATGCTTTATCGAATTTTATTACCAGATTATGTTCCACACCTTGTGAATCACACCATTGATAAGTCTTTGGATTTGAAGCTGAGATTGTAATCCGCACATCTTTTCTGAGATGTGAATTTACCTTATTCCACCAAAGCGACCATTCTTCTTCCGGGACAATATCCTGTAAGTATGTCTTTATCTTTTGGATGGTCAAGGGCTGTTTAAAGCTTTTTAATAGAAAAACCAAAAGCTCAAGAGAATTTTCTTCGTTCATTTTTTTTAATCGAGTTATATCAGTAGCTTTTATAATCAGAAAATGCTCAGACTCCAATTTAGCTAATATCTCAGTAACGGCATCAATGCTTATAGAGTGGTTCTTCTTTTGTTCAAAGTCAATAACAACCTTTTTCTCCCGCAGAAGGTCGCCATCTATTATTTTACCAACTCCCCACTCCGGTCGATAAAAATATTCACCGATATTAAAATAAAGATATTGGTCAAATACCGGCAGAATTTCAGTCAGTTTTACCTCACCTTTTATGCCTGAGGTTTCAATAAGTTCTCTTTTCTGCGGATGGTCTTTAAGAAGGAACTGGTAGCAATTGATAAGTTCCTGGCGCACAGACTTGTCTGGTACAGATTTATCCGTCGGGCTAAAAACAACTATTTTCTTAAGTATCTCTAATATCTGATGGAAATCATCTTTTTCTTTAAAGTATTCGGTAAGTAGTTGGAGTAAAACGCAAGCCCGTTCTTTTTCTCCATGGCGGGATAACCAATTAGCTGTTGAATAAAAAAAGGGGACATCATCGGGAGATAATTCCATCAGATTCAACCAAATATCCTCTACTTGGTCATACTTTTTGGACTCCATTGCTTGATGGAGTTGTTCTTTAAGATTTTGTATATTCATCAAGATATACCTTACTTTACGGTTAGAAGGAATGGGTTGTAATCGCAAATTTTAATTTGCGTG
Organism: Nitrospirota bacterium; assembly: GCA_043816605.1. Classification (GTDB taxonomy): domain Bacteria; phylum UBA9089; class CG2-30-40-21; order CG2-30-40-21; family SBAY01; genus JBDRHR01. The sequence goes on along the minus strand of JBDRHR010000017.1, from coordinate 14,532 downwards.
CATGCACGCTGATATAAAATCAGCGATTACAATTAATATTATACCTTAAAAAAATTCTAATGTCAACTTTTTTAATTGCATTTTTGGTAATCCCTTAGTTATTGGTGGAAAATCGGGCTCCCAAAAATGTGTAAGATACTAATGATTTAATGATTATAATGATTTATATGATTTTTTAAAAAATTAATCATTCTAAATCCTTTAAATCATTAAAATCATCAGTGTCTTACACATCTTGAGTCCTCCGAAAAAAGAAACTTATTTATGAAAAAATCATAAGTGGGTTACTACCCCTTTTATAACTGAGGTATTACCATTTTTAATATTCACTAATGATGCGGGCAATTTTTTTGTTGACATACACTCAAGAACTTTGATAAAATATCTCTATGATAGAAAAAGGGGTATTCGTTACAGGAACAGATACTAATGTTGGGAAAACGGTAATTGCCGCTGGATTGGCTGGCTTGTTTAAAGAAAAAGGGCTAACGGTTGGAGTAATGAAGCCAATCCAAACCGGGGCAACAAAAAGGAATGGAAAACTTATCTCACTTGATATTGAGTTAATGATTAAGACCTCCGGGATTACTGAGGATATTAACCTTCTGAACCCCTATTGCTTAGAACCTCCGGTAGCACCCTTAGTCGCAAGTCAAATAACCGGGGTAAAAATAGATATTGAGAGAATCCTTACGGCATACGCTAAATTAAAAGCAAAATATGAGATAATGATAGTTGAAGGGGCAGGTGGACTTTTAGTTCCCATCCTGAACGAAGCAAGCTTCCCTGACTACTTGATGTTAAATCTAATCAAGGACTTAGACCTGCCTATTTTAATCGTAGCGAAACCTTCATTAGGGACAATAAACCATACCCTGCTCACTATCCGGGAGGCTCAATCCCAGGGAATTCGTGTTCTGGGTGTAGTTATAAACGGTTTTAAAGAAGATGAGGCAGGGCTCGCCGAGCAGACAAATCCGCAAGTAATAGAGGAGTTATCAAAGGTACCGGTATTAAGTGTTATTCCTTACAGTCCTAAAATCAGTCTTGAAAAAGGCGACCCAGGGGATATTGTGGAATTATTAAAAGAGAAGATGAGTTGTGATGTTTTACGCTTACTTACTTCTTAGGCTTTGTTGCCCAACGGGTTGTGGTGGTTACAGGGACACGATATCAATTACAATTCTTTCGTGTTTTTCTGCTTTCGTGGTTTTATGATAATAAAAAAATTCTCCCTTTCTCACACCTTTGCTACATAACCTGAATGGTTACTATCGATTACGGCATAGTTAATGATAGCCAGTCAATCTCTTCTTTTAACCCCTCCTTGAGACTAACGCTGGGATTATAATTTAAGATTTTTTGTGCTTTAGAGATATTAGCCCAGGTATGAAGGACATCACCATGTTGAGTTTGAGTATATTCTGATTTAACAGACTTACCCAATAGCTCCTCTATTAAATTAATCACCTGAAGTAGGGTTACACGACTGCCGCCACCAATATTAAATACCTCACCATTGACATCAATTTGAGATGCCGCAAAAGTAGCCTCAACAATATCTCTAATAAAGGTGAAATCCCTTGTCTGGTTACCCTCACCATAGATTTGGATTTCTTTATCTTGTAAAATAGCTGAAATGAACTTGTGAAAAGCCATATCCGGCCGTTGTCGTGGACCATAGACGGTAAAATAACGCAAGGAAACAGTAGGCACACCAAAATTCTTAAAGTAGAGATAACACAAGTGTTCATTGGCTAACTTTGATACTCCATAAGGAGAGACCGGTTTAGGGATACCGTCCTCACTCATAGGTAAAATATCTGTATCGCCATAGACAGATGAGGATGAGGCATAGACAAATTTCTTCAGGGTTGATAGCTTTTTAGACGCTTCAAGTAAGACTTGCGTGGCTAAGATATTGTTTTGTGTGTATATTTCAAAACTTTTACCCCAGCTTGCCCTTACCCCAGCCTGGGCAGCTCCATGGAAAATGTATTCTACCCCGTCTAATAATTTGACTAAATCCACCTTTAAAATATCCGCCTCTACAAATGAAAAATTTTTCTCCTTTAATAAATTTTTCAGGTTATCTTCCTTTATCTGACGCGGATAGTAATCAAGAAAGCAATCAATTCCTTTTACCTGATACCCTTCTTTAATCAGTCTTTCAGATAGATGCGAACCAATAAATCCTGCACATCCTGTAACTACTGCTATAGTCATTATCTTTCTCCTTTTATAAATGCAAAGTATCTCGGATAGTAAGCGATTAGCCCTCAACTTTCAGCAATCAACCAAAACCCAAAAAATCAGGGGTAACATCCCCTGCACCCCTTTAATAAGTAGGAAATAAACTTCACGATGGGACACTTTCTCTATTGTGTGGTTTAATCCCTTTAAAACTAATATCTAACGGCTATCACTAAATAATTTTATCATATACACACCTGTTTGTCAATATTTTTTTAGATGCGTCAGTAATCGGTCAGTTATTGGGGGGAATATGGAAAAATGTATCAACAGGATTCAAGGGGTTGAGGGGGCGAGGGGTCAAGTGGAATAAGGGAAAATAAACACTCGAACCCTTGAACCCTCGAATCCTGGACCCCTTTTCTCCCCCTGATAACTGACCGATTACATGCGTCAGTAATGGGTCATTTGACACCACTGAAAAATGGAGAAGGAAGAATTAAAGATGGAATACAACATTCTCCTTTTCCCCAATATTCCCCATTTCTCTTTAAATTATTATTCTGAATAATCTGCAAAAATCTGTATCCCATTATTGGATTACACAGCTCGAATTTTTTTATGAGCTCTGATATGTCTTTGCATTCTTAATGTGCCATTGCGTTCGCCATAACATTTTATTGCCCTTTTAAAGTGTTCATCAAATAATATAATCTGTTCATTGTCTGTTGGCAAAATTATATCTTCACCTTTTAATGCCTGCTCAATTTCACGGAAAATCCATGGATTACCGATTGCCCCGCGAGCGACCATCATACCGTCGCATCCGGTTAACTGAAACATTCTTACGGCATCATAAGCACTGAAAATACCGCCATTACCAATAACAGGTATTTTAACGGTTTTTTTTATTTCTTTGATTATATCCCAGTCTGCAATGCCTTCGTATTTCTGTGCGCCTGTCCTGCCATGAATTGTAATGGCATCAACACCTGCATCTTCCAGTTCTTTTGCAAAATCAATTGCATTTATATCTTTTGCATCAAATCCTTTCCGTATTTTGGCTGTTACAGGTTTGTTGGTAACCTTTTTTGCTTCCCTGATGATATTTGCCGCTAATTTAGGGTTTTTCATAAGTGCCACGCCCTCACCCCTTCTGACAACTTTTTTGGTCGGGCAACCCATATTTATATCTATCAGACAGATGTCGCTGTTTTCGTTTAGTTTTTCACACGCCTTTGCTATTATTTCCGGTTCACTTCCGTATAATTGGATAGCAACGGGTTTTTCTTCAGGAAGTATTTCGAGCATCCTGACGGTCCTTTTGTTCTTATGGAAAATGCCTCTGGCGGTAATCATTTCCGTATAAGTAAGACCACAACCCGCTTTTTTACAGATGATTCTGAAGGTTATATCTGTTACACCAGCCATTGGTGCTAAAAAAATATTGTTCTCTACTTTAAGATTACCAATTTGTATCATAGATTTTTAAGATAAGGGGAAATGGGGAAAGTGGAGAACGGGGGAAAATACAGAATACAGAATTAAGAATATTCTTACTCCTGACTCCCGAATTCTGACTCCTATTAACCTTCTTCACTTCCCCATCTTCTCCCTTTCTCCTTTCTTACGCAAGTTCTGCCATAATTAGAATTGCCGGCGTAAGTCTCTCGCAAAGTCCATGTTATTTGCCGTACGCAGATTTCTGACTAAAAAATAGTCGTAGAACCAAAACCTCCTGTCCCTCTCTTTGATTCAGATAATTCTTCTACTTCTCCGAACTCTGCATGGATAACAGGTGAGACAACCATCTGTGCAATTTTCTGTCCCTTTTTAATTTGATAGATTTCTGAACTCAAATTTATTAATATAACCTTAATTTCTCCGCGGTAACCAGAATCAATAGTGCCGGGGGTGTTTAAAACCGTTATACCACTATCAAGTGCTAATCCACTCTTTGGCCTGACTTGCAACTCAAAACCATCAGGGATTTCAACGCAGAGACCAGTAGGAATTGCTTTTCTTTCAAATGGCTGTAATAGACAATCTTCTATAGCGTATAAATCCGCTCCTGAATCACCTATATGTGCATATTTGGGGATTTGGATAAAGGAACAAAGTCGTTTGATTTTTATTACGCAACGAGGGCATTTTTTAAACATAATTATATCTTCTGCCTCAACCTCTAATCGCACCATTTGAATATGAATAAGGCCTTCATTGTCCATTGGACAGGCTTGAATGTATTTATCTGCTATCTCACCAATGAAATCCTCGCGAAATTCCTCAGGGATACGCTGTGTAAAGGGAAGCCATGTTGTCCGAATCCATCCCGACAAACCTTCCTTTCCTTTCTGAATCATATCCTTTAGAATTAACTCGATTCGTTTCACCTTGAACCCAATATCTTTCAGCCAAACCGTATATTCATCTACTCCATAAAAGGCCCAGGGGAAGGCAAAATCAGTAAAGTAGTTATGCCACTTCTTGCTATGGACAATTGTTTCCGAAACCTTTAGGATTTTGGCGGCGTTTCCCTTACCAGCCATCTGAAGCAAAATCCTTCCACCAGGCTTTAAACCCCTTTTAATTCCTCTAAGTATCGGCAAATGGTCAATGACCCAATGAAGGGTAGCGGTAGAAAAGACAACATCAAATTCACTGATAAAATTTATATCCCTTGCATCCATCAATTGAAAGGCAAGATTTGAGTATGTTTTTGAAGAAAAGTTTTCCCGGGCAAAACCAATCATCTCTTCAGAATTATCAATACCCAAAACCGAACCGTTTGGTAATTTTTCAGCGATTTCAGCCGTAACCTTGCCATCACCACAGCCAATATCTAAAACCCTTTCATTTCCCTTGAGTCCGAGTTTTGATATAAGTTCTCGTGCCCATTTTTGTTGCTCGGTGGAACTTTTGTGATAATCTTTCGCATCCCATTTGTACATATTTTTACCTTCTTGAATCGTTAGTCAGCAATTTCATCTAATCTCACCAATAAAAACGGTTTTATTCATAATTATTTTCATCTAAAAATTCCCATTCTATTTCTCGCAAAGGCTGCAAAGAAAGATATAGCCACAGATTCACAGATTATTAGGATTATAAAGAATATAAGGGCTAAGATATATCTAAATATTCCAATCTGTATAATCTGTGAATCTGTGGCTATATATCTTCCCGATTTTCATTCCTCTTTGTGAGACTAATGGCTCATGTGGGTTTCATGTATTCTTACCTTTCCAAATTTTCTGAAAAGATGGTATAAATCGCGGCACCCTTCTTTTGTACTCCAGATATTCCTCTCCAAACTTCGACTCTATCCCTTTTTCTTCCCCTATCACCACCCAAAGATAATTGAATATTGACCATATCAGAGCCGCAATGAGAATATACGACAAGCATAGTAAAATACCTACACCCCAAAAGACACTGCATACGCCAAAATACATAGGATTTCTTGTGTAGCCGTATGCTCCGGAAGTTCTCAATTTTTTGGCAAGTCCCATTGCTCCGGCAGGTTTGAGGAGTTTAAAGCCCCATAGAAAGAAGAACCCTCCGGTCAAGATTAACGGGGCGCCAAAAATGATTCGCAACACAAAAGGAATAGGCAGATAAAGTGGTATTCCCAGCCAAAGAGAAGTCTTGTAACTAATAAACAAGACATTTCCAATACCCGCTAACACCATAACAGGGACAATGGGAAACCAAATGGGTGGAGTTTCTTTTGTTCCTTTGCTTGTTTTTGTGTCAATTGTCATAAGCATTTTCTCCAAATTTATCAATAAAGTATCCCAAAAGACTGCCAAGAATGATGGTCATAATACCCATTGGGATTAAGCTCATCGGTTCTTTCCATGCTACAAGAATTCCAACAGGAATGAGTAAAATGATAGATACAACTAAACCTTTCAATGTCCCTTTGAGTTTCAAATTAGAGGTTGAAATTATCAATCCTGCAATTATCCAATGAGCAAATGCCGAAAGATTCGCATCCCAGGTTAATCTTTGTAGTATCATAGGGACAACATCTATGATACCTGCGATTATTCCGAAGGCAACTCCAATTACGATTTTATTTCGTTTTTTCATCTTTCACCTTCCTTTATTGATTGCACCGGTCTAAATATAATATAAATGTCTTGTATAATCTTGCTGATAGTAGGATTTTTGTAACAGTTCAGCCTATCCATCAAAGAGTGTAAGAAAAAGGGGATAAGGAGATAAGGGAAGATATGGAGATAATAAAATATAGTCAAATTAAATAATATCCCCTTATCTCCATAATCCCCATATCCCCTTTTCTTACACTACCTGAACGCTTATCATTTCTCTTTCTCCTCAATCTTTATTCTCACATCCACACTCTGTCCAGGCTTAAACAAGCCTTTTTCTTTCAGCCCTATCTTTACCTGAATAACCTTCATGTCTAAGTTTTTGGCCGGGTCATTTGGTCTTATCCCTCTTGTGCCTATGTAGTCTGAAACCCTTTCCACCCATCCTTCAAAGACCCTTTCCGGGTAGGCATCTGAGCTTATCTCAACAGGTGTTCTGAGTTTGATTCTTCCCAAATCTGTCTCATCTGCCTCGGCATTTATCCATATCTTGTTAATGTCGGCAATAGCCACTAAAGAGATATCCTTGTTCACCATCTCTCCGTTTTGTAAGTATTTGCGAATAACCTTGCCGGAGATGGGAGATGAGATAGAGGTCTTTTCCAAAAGGGTCTTTACATACTCAAGGGTTGCCTCAGCCTTTTTTACAGCCTCTCTATGAAACGCAATGGTCTCCTCCTTCGCACCTCTTTCTAAAAGTCTCTTCTCCTCCTCTGCCTCTTTTACCCTTGCCTTCCCGATATTAAAAGCCTCCTCTTTCTCATCCAACACAGACTTTCCGATAGTATTGTTTTTGTAAAGTTCTCTATACCTCTCAACTTCTAATCGGGCATAATCCATCGTTACAGAAGCAGATTCTAAAACTGCCTCTGCCCTTCTTATCTCCTCAGCCCTTGCACCGGACTCTACCTCCTTTAACCTTGCTTTAGATAGAGAGACCTCTGCCTCTGCCTCCTTCAGCCTTGCTATGAATTCTCTGTCATCTATCCTGGCTATCAAATCACCTTTCTTGATATCACCACCTTCTTCAACAGGAAACTCTGAGATTCTCCCTTCCAACTCACTACCAACCTCTACCTCAAATCCCGGCATCACCTCTACCTTTCCTTCAGCAGAGACATATTCCGGGATAATTTTGGGTGAGACCTCAATCTTTGGGTTACTCTCCCTCCTTGTAAAAAGAATAACTCCAACCAAAAGGATAACCAAACCTACAATTAAACCTATTTTCTTCATTTTTTACTTATTCCTCCATAGTAACATTTTACCCATCTGAAGAAAAAGACAGAATAAAGAGTGTAAGTTAAGGGAAAATGGAAAAGATGGAAAAAGGGGAAGTTAAATCTTTAATTCTAAAAAATCTTTTTTCCATTTTTCCTCCATTTCCCCTTTTCCCTTCATTACACTTCATTTGAGTAAATAGTTACCCTCCATATATTTTCTCATCTTTAATTCTTCAGGAAAATATTCTTGTTTTTCCTTGTAGTCAAAATCCGGACTGTATTTATAATCTTTAGCATATCCTAAATCTTTCATTAATTGAGTTGGGGCATTGCGTAAATGCAAAGGAACCGGCAAGTTCCCATATTCCTTAACATCGGCAGCAGCTTTTTGATAAGCAGAATAAAGTTCATTTGATTTCTTGCATTTGGCCATATAAACCACTGCTTGAGCTAATATTACATTGCATTCAGGCACCCCAATAAAATGGCACGCCTGATAAGCGGCTGTTGCCTGTTCCAAAGCTCGCGAATTAGCCAGTCCTATATCTTCTGAGGCAAAACGAATAATTCTTCTGGCAATATACAAAGGGTCTTCGCCGGCTTCAATCATTCTGGCTAACCAATAAAGAGCCGCATCGGCATCTGACCCTCTCATTGATTTATGAAGAGCGGAAATAATATTATAATGTTCCTCTCCGTCCTTATCGTAAATCAAATAAGATTTTTGAAAAGCTTCTTTAATAATATCGTATGTAATTTTTATTTCATCATCGCTTGAGGTTAAAACAGCGTATTCCAGAACATTAAGGGCTTTTCTCGCGTCTCCATTGCTCATTTGAGCAATCATATCAATAATCTCTTTTTCAATCTTAATGTTTAGATTGCCAAATCCTTTCTCTTTATTTTCCAAAGCCCTATTGATTATTTTTGAAATATGTTCTTTGTCAAGTTGCTTGAAAACAAAAACCTGGCACCTTGAAAGTAAAGCACCAATTACTTCAAAACTGGGGTTTTCAGTAGTTGCACCAATAAGAATAACCAAGCCCTTTTCCACATGAGGCAAAAGTGCGTCTTGTTGAGCTTTATTCCAACGATGGATTTCATCTATAAATAAAATTGTTTTCTTGCCTGATTTTTTGCTTTCTTTGGCTTCATCTAAAATTTGGGTTAAATCCTTTTTGCCGCTGGTAACTGCACTAATTTGTTTAAATTGCGAATCACTTTGCTGGGCAATAATAAAAGCCATGGTAGTTTTTCCGCTACCCGGTGGTCCCCAAAAAATCATTGATGGCAATCTATCAGATTTTATTGCCTCTCTTAATAATCTTTTTTCTCCCACTATCTCTTCCTGCCCAAAAAAATCATCAAGGCAATGAGGTCTTATCCGATCTGCCAAAGGTTGGTCATTATTTTGATTTTTCATATCCTACCATCCTTTTGTTTAATAAATTACTTACTGAACTTTTGCAAAAATGACAAATGACAAAGTTCAAATGCCAAATGAAATCCAAAGCCCCAATGATAAAACTCTTTGACATTTAAGCATTTGACATTCATTTGACATTTGGATTTTGACATTTGAACTTAAACTCATCAGTTTAAGAAAACACTTGATTTTACTCAAGGTTACCAAAATTTGCAAAAGTTTAGTTACTTAGATTATTAACAAGATGCATAATTTTTCAAAAAAGTAGCCTGTCCCCCTTTTTTGTCTGTGCAACTGCCTGGCTGGGTCTTTGTCCCCCGCCGGCGGGGGTAGGGAGTCCATTTAGGCTCCGGGTATAATTCCTTAATCCTTTATCCCCCGCTGGCGGGGGTAGGGGGTGGATTGTTTCCCGGTAATCCTCGTCTTTGGTGATGGCAAGGATGCGGTCATCTCCACACCTGTGGGAAATATAATCCCATTTTTTTACCGGTTTGTCAATATTTATTTTGTATCTTATGTAGATTCTTGTAATTACATAAAGCGTCTATTCTTCTGGCTCTATGCCCAAAATGGAATATAAAACGCATATTTCCTTGATTTACTATCAGGGTCAGCAGATTTGATTAAATTTGCTTCAAGGGTTTCAGTTATTATTCTTGAAGCCATTGGATAATTCTTGGCAGAGATATTAAAACGTTTTCTTAATGAACTATTGCTCATTTTCTCTCCACCAGCAACATATTTTAAGCAACAATGTTGATAACATGCTCTGATTCGATCATCTCTGTCCATTTTGGATAATGATTTTGGTGCATAAAGAATGGCTTTTAGGTGATCTTCAGTTTCAATGAAATCAGGGGCAGGTAGCTGGAATAGTTCAATATTGGTTATAACTTTGTCAATACCACTTCCTCTTTCTTCACAAATATTGATTCGCCTCATAACTGAAGCCAAAATTTCATTCCGTGATTTAGGAGGACAGTCAATAAATCGCAGAGTATTAATAAGTGGTTTTCCTGGATTGGTAATCTCAATTCTATTTGAAAATACTTCAACCATTGGACTTGTTCCAGTTACATAGAAATCCTGATGTATCAAACTATTGGCAACTAATTCACGAATGGCAATTTCAGGATACATTTTTACTTCGCATCTTAATGCTTGTCCGATAACCTCATTAGTGGGAAGTTGGTCATTGATATACTTCACCAGACCTTCAAAGCCACTGGCATATCCTTTTATATCTTGTTGCTCCTTAATCGTCTTTAACCTGTCTGTTCCTTCATAAATAATGACTCGCGTCGCTTTTCTTTTTAGTCTGGGGAAATCATTCAAATTGTTAGCAAATAATATTGCCCCCAAATTGGTTATGCCATAGTCTTCATTATTTATAACAATTAGGTTGTCGGCTGCAAGTATATTCAAAATAGCAGATTTATTGTCAGGAAGATTTTGGTTCAACAGTTTAAAATATGATACAAAGTCAAGTTTCTGTATGACTTCATCAGCAGAAAGATGATTGATAGCCAACTCTTCTTCAAAATTAATATTGCTTGATTTGGCAATACACCAACTTATTTCTTGCTTAGTCATTTTTCGTGTTTGAGCAGCAGAACGGATGTAGGAATCATAAATGGTTTTGCCTCGTGAATAAACGGGTTTATGGTGTGATTCTGGAACAAAAATAAATAAAATTGGAACATGATTAAATGATACTATAGAATGATGAATAGATACTGCTGGTTCGAGACTATTTCTGGCAATATTTCCTAATTTTTTAATGATATCGGTGTAATCTTTGTTTGGCAATCCTTCTGGAATGCCAGAATCACTTATTCCATAAACCAAAAAACCACCGCCTTCATAGTTAGAAAAAGCAGCAAGATGTTGAGCTAATTTTTCGGTTTTGGTGGACAGATTCGATTTCCAATCTAATTCATTTAATTCATGAGGAACTGGACTCAGACTCTTATCCAATAACGCTACTGCTTGTTTCTCCCATTGCTTCATAATTCTACTCCTATTACCTAAATAACAAGGAAAGCTGTTCGTATTTTCAATAATTGAATTTACTCCCAGTTACATAACCGTTACATAAATAACCTTATATAATTCAAGATGTTACATCCCTAATCTTAATTTAGTTAGAATGTCAGTTACATAAAAACTTGTTAATGATTCACATTCCCCTCCACAATGGCAATCTCTTCCTTAGTCAAACTGTATAGGTTGTAAACCATCTGGTCAATCTCACACTCCATTGCCTTTACCTGCGATTGCCTGGCTGGGTCTTTGTCCCCCGACGGCGGGGGTAGGGAGTCCATTTAGGCTCCGGGTATAATTCCTTAATCCTTTATCCCCCGCTGGCGGGGGTAGGGGGTGGATTGTTTCCCGGTAATCCTCATCTTTGGTGATGGCAAGGATGCGGTCATCTCCACACCTGTGGGAAATATAATCCCATTTTTTTACCGGTTTGTCAATATTTATTTTGTATCTTATGTAGTTTTTTATAATTACATAAGGCATTTATTCTCTTTTTCAAATTCCGTGATTCCGTTAAATTTTCAATCTTAACGCAGATTGCCGCAGATTATCAGGATTAAATTATGACAAAATCTATCCATTAGATAAAGTAGTGGTTCTTTTTTATGCTTTTACATGATTACCTGGTTTTTAAATGGTCGCTGTCCCGAATGGCACTGACTTAAGGCGTTAACACTTGATTTTGCAAAGGGTTAGGGAAAATACAAAAATTGCTAACTTTAGTATTTTTAGAGGATTCTTCCCTATATCGGTAGTCAAGATATTTACCCCTAAAACTCATCTTTGCACTATTTTTTGCTTAAGTCAGTGCCATTCGGATGAGTCCCCTATATCTCCTTATCTTATTATTCACCAACTGTATTATACGATAAAGTAGAATTAGTGATTTCTACTTTTTTCGCTTGTTGGAAAATAAGCCATCCTGAGATACCTGATTTTTCACTTCTTAATGAAATCTCCGGTCCATTGAAGAGTACAATACAACAACCTCCCTGCCTTAGACTGCTTGGATATAAAATCCCATCTACTTTATAATCTACATAATCTACGCCTTTACATGAAAAATCAAATTTGTAATTAGAAGCATTCCGGATAAACTCAGTGAAAACCTGGGTCGGTAAATATTCTATTTCAGTATCTGTTTTTCTTATTGGTTTTGAAATATCCTTAATAAACTTTCCTATGAATGGTCGAACAAACTCCTCAAAATGAAAATCATAGTTTTCATTAAAAATATGTATAGGTTTGGGTATGCTTGATAAATTTATAATTTTTAAAGGGATTTTAACCTTAAAATGACCTATTGCCACTTTATCTATTATACTTGGTTGAATTTCTGAAATAGCCGTATTTTCTTCCAACGCCCCATAAAAAACTGATATTCCAGCTGGACTCATTCGACTATTTTTGGCTTTGTTAGAAGGGGGACTTGTTAATTCTTCATTGCAAAGCTCAAATTGTGATGCAATCAATCTCGCCCTAAAGATATCTTGCCCCGGATATAATGTTGTTTTGCAATACTCAAACAAATCTTTCAAAACTTCAGATAAAAAATTTTCATGATTTTGTTGTTCAATTGAAGTCTCTCGACGGAGCATAAATACAGTGTATCTTTCGCGAAATTTTACCCTTGTACAAAAATCTTCCCATGTAGATATTTTGTCTTCCCCCATGGAATAAGGACATTTCCTAACGTATGGAGTGGTATCAATTTCTACTAAATCATGTAATAAATTAGTCGGGTCATCTAATTTTGCAGAGAAAATCTCTTCTTTGAAATTTAATATCTCTTCTATCTCGTCTGTATCTAATAAATAACCCCCTTCTTCTGAACAATATCCAACACTATTTGCAGCATCTTCATAACAACGATTAAATCCATCCATTACAAATTCGCCTACTTCTGATACTTCTCTTATAGGAATTGTTGTGCTATTACAATAATCACACTGTCCAGTTTGATTATTGTCACGTATGAATTCTTTAATCTCTTCAATATCAAAACAATCTACGCAACAAAATTTCTGCATATTTATCCTTCAATCAATATTTCAAAATTAACCTCAAAATTTCCTTGATCTCTTGGGTGACAACCCCCACACTAAAAAAGGAAGAACAGAAAAGACGCTTTATCTAACTCATTGTGAAAAGAGTAATTATAAATAAAATGCAGAGAATAGAGAGAATGAAAGCAAAACTACTTTTTCTGCATTTTCTTTGTAATTGAATGTCTCCCAATGACTTTCGTAAAGCGTCTTCTCTGTTCTTTCTCTGTTTCTCTCTGTTTCTTCCATTTAGTTTTCTCCTCCATAGTTATTCCTCTGGTAATCTTTTGGGCTGATTTATGAAATTTTGCTTTGAAACAATAGATTTCCCCAATCTTTTCTCCAACTGTTTCCTGGCGTTGCCGGCAATGTCTCCACCAGCTTTGGCATCGGCTTTCAACTTTGGAACACCCTGTGAATCTTCTGTGCGGTGGATTTCGGTGGTGGCACGCTCGCCAAGCATGGTAAAAATTAACTCAAAATCATCCATATGGTCACGCAGGTTTTCCCTTTTTAATCCTTTGAGATTTTTATACTCTGAGGGTGTAACCCCAAAGGTTGCCTTTGATATTTCTGCGGTGAGGATTTCATAATCTCTTTGTTCTTTTGCTCCACGATTTTGCCATTCATCGGTCAGTTCTTCACGAATGGCAATACCACGCATTCTTTTTTCAATCCAGTCATCGGGATAACCTTTGAGTTTATACAACATCCGTGTTCTTTTGGTGGCAAGCTCCGGGTCTTCAATCTCCTGTATCCGTTCATAACCGACCTTTGCCAACCAGCGTTTGAACGGCTCGGCTTTGGGCGAAGGGATAGATTGGATAATGCGGAAAATACCTTCTGTATTGGCACAGTCAGTTTCACGCATCTTCCCATCCGAGGCACTCAATTTCAACTGTCGACAAAATGTCGACAGTTCAACTCCATCCTCGTTTTTCACCCTCACTTTCATTTTATACCAATAATCTCGCGGATTGGTACTGTCAGTGAGGACATCAACGACATCAACCACCGAGAACCACCATTCACCATCATAGATTATTCTCCTAATCGTTCTACCCTTAAACAATGCAATTCTTGTTTCTTCCATATTATCCTCCTGTTATCTTAAAAGGTATTGTCAAAAGTTTTTGCCTGAATTTCTCTTAACTCTCTATATTTTCAGGTACTTATGTTCGTTTGGTTTCCCTCCCCCCATTTTTATGATATAATGGGAAAAAGTACCCACCCCTAACCCCTCCCAGGAGCTAATCTTTACCCACAAGTCTATAATATCTTACAAATAGGAATGTTATGTGAATAATCCCAAAGATAACTGTTCAATCAATTAAAGATTTTGCAGTGAAAAATAACTGTAAACTGTAAAATGGATAATGAAAAATTGAAAATTATAACATTTCGTATAGTTTACCACCCTTCATTTACGCATTCTCATTTTACATTTTTCATTTTACAGTATCCATTTTACAGTATTTCATCCC
>JBDRHR010000016.1:0-3522 GCA_043816605.1 Nitrospirota bacterium | reverse complement strand
CATGACGGGTTTTCCCATTATGCGGGGGATGATAAGGATTTACTGGACTGTTTCAAGAATATATTTTGCGTCTGGCCTGATACAAAAGAGCAAATACCTGATATAGTGGAAGCTATGATAGAAAATAACAAGCCCTGGTATATTAACCTTAAACGCTAGAGCTATGGAGGAGTACATACTAATTCTGAGGAGAGATTTCGTTTCGGTTATTAGTATAAATCTCGTCAGATCGTCTCTGACCTCTAGCACTAAAATATGAAAATCCCATTACCGATAAAGAATTTTCCAGCACAGCAGACTATATTTGAAAGCCCTGCAAGGTATGTAATAGTTCCTAAAGGCAGGAGGTTTGGTTTAACCAAAGGTGCTGCCAATAATTACATTAAAAGGGCTTTGGCAAGGGATTTTAAACGTGGTTTATGGGTAGATACGGTTAATGGGAATATAGAACGGTATGTTGAGAGATATTTTCTTCCGGCTCTTGGTAAATTGCCCCAAGATAGATGGAACTGGCGTAAGCAATTAAAGATTTTACAGATAGATACCAGTTATATTGATTTTAGGTCTGCCGATAATCCCGAAAATATCGAAGGGGAAGGGTATGACTATGCTTTTTTAAACGAGGCGGGAATTATCCTAAAGAATGAATACCTTTGGAATAACGCCATCCGGCCTATGCTTTGGGATTATAAATGCAGGACAATTGTAGGCGGTACTCCGAAGGGGAAGGGAGTATTTTTTGAACTATACCAGCGGGGATTAGATACCATGCAACCCGATTTTGCATCATTTAAGTTTACTACCTTTGAAAACCCTTATATTCCGCACCAGCAGATTATGGAAGATATTAAATCCATGCCTGAAAGGGTAGTAAGGCAGGAGATTTATGCGGAATTTTTGGAGGATACGGGAGTGGTATTCCAAGGCGTTAAAGAAATTGCTATCCTGCAACCTAAAGAACCTGAAGAAAACCATATTTATGTTATTGGTTGTGATTTGGCAAAACTACAGGATTTTACCGTTATGGCGGTCTATGACAGGAAAGACAACCACCAGGTATTCCAAATGCGTTTCAATCAGTGGGAGTGGCCATTTCAAAGGGCAAAAATTAAAGAAGTATCAAAAAAATATAATAATGCCTTGGTTATTCTGGATTCTACCGGTGTAGGAGAACCAACCTTTGACGATCTGTCAAGGGAAGGTGTACCAGTTGAACCATATAAATTTACCAATGAGTCAAAAAAGAATATAATTGAGAAGTTGTCTAATTTTATTGAACTCAAACATATAAAAATGTTACAATTAGAGGAGACAATAAATGAATTGATCAGTTTTACTTATGACTATTCGGAAAAAACAGGCAGGGTTATATATGGCGCACCACAAGGGTTTCATGACGATATTGTCATTTCCCATGCGTTGGCTATCTGGAATCTTCAACCGATCCCCATACAACAGAAAGAGGAAGAAAAGACTATAATAGAAAAGGATCTATATGAAAAAACAAAAGAATTTCAAGATGAACAGGAAGGGATCGAAAACCCCCTTGAATATGAAGAAATCTGAAGAACTTAAAAAACAATTAGCGCAAGATGTCCAATGTCAGTTGATTTGCGGAGATGGTACGGGTAAAGATCCAAAAAGACATTATTCTAACTGCCCCAATTATGTGCCGGAGATAGAAGAAAAAGTGAGTGGCTTACCTCACGACCAGCTCCTGCAAGCCCTGTATTTCGTCTTTGATTTTATGGACAGGGCATTAATCAACTTCTATCTGGTAGGCGATACTGCGGCTTCTGTAAGGGCTAAAAAAGACTTGTTTGGAGATAGGATCATGGTAGCGGTCAGGAAAAACGAATGGGATTCAGGAGCCAGAAGGATTGCTGACGCTTTTGCTCCGCCTCTGGAAGATGAGGGGGGGATTGTAAGGTATGAATATAAAGGTGTACCTATAATACTGTATGTATTACACGATAGTACTTCTTTAACTTCTGCTGATACTACAATTTATGCAAATGAGTATTTTAAGTTGCCTAACCCTTATGATGAATTTATAAAGGAGTTTGAATGGTTGAAATAATAGCAATTATCATATTAGGTATTTTGGTTATAGCTCAAGCGGTTGAGAGATATTTTTTTGCTAGGCACATGACAGATCAGCTTGAGAACTGCATGAAGGCGGTTATGTCAAGGAATATTAACGATTATTTAACTGCCACTAATGAGCCTAAAAAGGATGCCGAGTTTACCCAAAATGACGAGATAGACATAAATGAGGCTACGGATGAAGAATTTGATAAAGCTATAAAAGCACAAGTTAAGTTATAAGTGTTATAATTAAAACCTACACTTAAAGAGGTAGCAGGATCGAGACATAGAAGTCGGTTAAACTTTTATGTCAATAATTACAGATTTAGCTCGAAGATTTGCACAAACAGATTCCCGAAACATAGGGCAGGCTATGGATGAACTTGTAGCCCAAGCCATTACACAACGCGCCCCCCATGAAAGACGCTGGTATAATAATAACTTCTTTGATGACGGATACCATTTTAAGATTATCTCCAAAAAGACAGGGAAAGTCATAGACCATGTAAACAGGCAGGAAGGATATATTGAGAGGGCTATACCAAGAGCGTCAAGACAGATAAGGGGAGTTACCAACCTTTTATTTGCTGCTGAACCTTATCCTGTGGTTTATCCCGAGAGAGTATTTAAAAACAAATATCCCGACAGTATTGATCCCCAGACAGGTAAACCGATAGAAAATCCCGAATATATAAAAGCGTTGGATCAGGCAAAGAAAATAGCTAAGATGAGGGGGTTGTGGTTAACAACCGAATGGGATGACGAGCAGGATTTACCCATTAAATTAATTGATCTTTTAATATTAGCCGCTAAAAATTCCATATCATGGCTTCAAGTTTACTCAGACCCTAAAAAGCAAAAAGTGATTACTGAAGTATTTGATGCTTTTGACGTGATTGTTTACGGGGATAAAAGGGAAACAAAAGATTTGCCCTTTATGACTAAGGTTAAGTCAATGGATTTTAAGGAAGTTATATCCAATCCCATGTTTAATCCTAAAATGCTCGAGAAATTAGCTCCTGATAATAAATATGCTACTTCGGAGATTAAAGAAGCATATATGAGGGCAAGGTTTGGAGCGAAACTGACTGTTAAAGACCAGTCAACCCTTTTAGTAAGTGAATCCTTTATTAAAGAGGTTTTAACTGATGATAACTGGGAACAAGCAGTTGAATTGGGACAGAAAAATGGAGCAATGGAAGGTAAATCAAGAGGGGATATGATAATGCGCCATCCGTTTTCAGCGGGGGGAATGACATTGCTTGATGAATATGTAGATTATGACGATTATCCCCTAGTCCCTATCAGGTTTGAACCAGGACCTTTATACCAAGTACCTTTTATTGAAAGGTTTATCCCCCAAAATAAATCTCTCGATATTATTATGACCCGTTTGGAAAAATGGATTAACGCTATGATAGTCGGTGTTTACCA
>JBDRHR010000015.1:0-3151 GCA_043816605.1 Nitrospirota bacterium | reverse complement strand
GGAATTTTTTGGTTAGCCTGTCAAGGGGATATAGTGTCCAAAATAAGATTTCAATAGTTACAGAATAGAGGATAAAAATACATAACTCCTTGATACCAAAAGGCTTATTAAAGAGAAAAGGGGATTTTCAGATGAAAGTATTGTTATTCTCGGAGGAAATTGGTCAGTTCCCTCCAATATTCCTACCCGACACACAAACGCTTATTTCCATTCTAATTCTTTGAGCTCCTTAGGTTGAGTAGCAATGGCAATTTTTTGTGCCCCGGCTACTTTGGCTATATCCATTATTTTGACTGCTTTACCTAAAAGAATATCTCTGTCTCCATCAATAATGACGAATTTTTCCTCTTTCTTTTCAATTTCTGCCTTAAGATGATTAAATAACTCCTTCTCACCTGCCACTTCTTGCTTACCTACATATATTTTATCCTTTGTAATGGTAACAATAATTCCCTCTTGTTGTACCTCTGTTACTGTTGATGAAGGTAAATTCACCTTTACACCTGACTGGATAAGTAAAGGAGTAGCGACCATAAAAATAATTAATAGTACCAGAAACACATCTGTTAAGGGAGTAATATTTATCTCCCACATAACATCATCTCTTTTAATATTATCCTCGTGCATTTTGTCTTTCTCCTTGATTAAATAAGTGTTTAGGTGGATAGGCAGGCTGTAGGCTAAAGACTGAAGACTGTTTTAGCCTAACAACCTTCAGCCTAAACAACCTATCAATAGAATACAATAATAGAGATTAAAAGTCAAGTGTTTTTTACATTTCTCTGTAATGGGGCAGTTATCAGGGGGAGAAAAGGGGTCCAGGATTCGAGGGTTCAAGGGTTCGAGTGTTTGTTTTTCCTTATTACACTTGACCCCTCGACCCCTCAACCCCTTGAATCCTGTTGATACATTTTTCCATATTCCCCCCGAAGACTGACCCATTACATTTCTCTTGCAAAATCATACCATAAATGCTATAATAATTCAGGTTGTTTAGGCTGTAGACTGTTAGGCTGTAGGCTAAAACAGTTTACAGTCTTTAGCCTACAACCTATCTACCTGAATTTATATAAGGCAAAAAGATAAAGATGAAAATAGGCGTTATTCCTTTTTTAAATGTTAAACCACTTATATATAAATTAGAAGAGGCTTGCCTCGTTATAGATAAATCAGTAGAATTGGTTTATGAATACCCGGCTACTCTCTCCAATTTATTAAAAAATGGAGAAATCGATGTAGGGATAATTCCAACCATTGATTATTTCCGTGGAATGGGTAAATTTGTCATTCCTCAAATTTGTATCTCTTCTTATGGAAAAGTGGCGAGTGTCCGATTATTCTATAAGGATGAGATTTCAAGAATTAAACAAGTAGCTGTAGATAAAGGCTCATCAACCTCTATTGCCTTGCTAAGAATTATCCTTAGTGAAGTATATTCTATTTCACCCTTGTTTAAAGAAATTACGCCGGTATTGCCTCAGGCATTAGAGGAAAATGAGGCAGTGCTTTTAATTGGAGACCAGGCGTTAACCACATCAGGCAAATCCATAGACCTGGGTGAGGAGTGGTATAAACTTACTCAATTACCATTTGTCTATGCCCTCTGGGTGATAAGGGATGGACTGGAAGATTACCGTGAAATAGTTAGCCTTATTGTTGAAAGCAAAGAATTTGGGATACGAAATTTAAATGAAATAGTTAGAAACGAATCGGAAAGGTTGTCTCTAAGTAAAGAATTGGTGAGTAATTATTTAAAACAAATTATCAGGTATGACCTGAAAAGATTAGAATTAAAAGGGATTTTAAAATTTGTCCATTATGCATTTAAACATAAACTTATAGAAAAGGAGCGAGAAATTGAGTTCTGCACTACCTCAAATTTTAGATATGGCATTAAACGGCGAGAGGCTAAATTCTGACCAGGCAATAACACTTTTCCAGGAAAGAGATATTCTTAAACTTGGAAAGATAGCGGATGCCATCCGAGTTAGACTTCATCCGGATAATATTGTCACCTACATCATAGACCGTAATATAAATTATACCAATGTGTGCATCTCAAAATGTAAATTTTGTGCCTTTTATAAGAATATTGATAGCAAAGATGCATATCTTTTAAGCTGGGAGGAATTAAGGGATAAAATAGAAGAAACTATTAAATCAGGTGGGACCCAAATCTTAATGCAAGGAGGTCTGCATCCTGAATTTAAGATTGAATATTACGAGGAAATGTTGCGGAAGATTAAAACCGCATTCCCCAAAATTCATATCCATGGATTTTCGCCACCGGAGATTGTCCATTTTGCGACAAAATCAAGATTAAGTATTGATACCACTCTCATTCGATTAATAGAGTCCGGGTTAGATTCAATGCCTGGGGGTGGTGCTGAGATTTTAGTAGATAAAATTCGAAAACATTTAAGCCCAAATAAATGCTCATCTGCTCAATGGCTACAGGTAATGCGAACGGCACATAAACTCGGGATAAAAACTACGGCAACGATGATGTTTGGACATATTGAGTCAATTGCCGACAGGGCCCGGCATCTGCTAAAAATACGGGATTTACAGGATGAGACGGGTGGATTTACCGCATTTATTCCCTGGACATATCAGCCGCAAAATACCCAACTACAAGGTAATGAGATAGGTGGGTATGAGTATTTGAAGACACTCGCCATTTCAAGGATTGTGCTTCATAATTTTAAAAACATCCAGGCTTCCTGGGTTACCCAGGGACCAAAAATAGGACAGGTAGCTCTAACCTTCGGAGCAAATGATATGGGTTCTACCATGTTAGAGGAAAATGTAGTCAGAGCCGCAGGAGTTGAATATCATCTAACCACTCAGGAAATAATTAATTTAATAAAGAATGCAGGGTTTATCCCAAAACAACGAGATACATTTTATAACAGGAAATAGGGAACATTGACTATTTCCCTGTAATCCCTAAAACAACCCCCTAACCCCCTTTTTTAAGGGGGAATATGCCACAACCCTGTTTTATTCCCCCTTAAAAAACTTATCTTTACCCACAAATATTGCTGGACAATTTAAGGTAGTGACTTAAAGGGGAAATAAGCGTTCAGTCCATTGAAAAATATGGGATAAAAACTGTAAAATGGGTATTGTAAAATGAAAAATGTAAAAT
>JBDRHR010000014.1:0-3388 GCA_043816605.1 Nitrospirota bacterium | reverse complement strand
AATGTATAATGAAAAATTTAAAATTTAGGATTAAATTAAACAGATACGACAGGCTATTTTCTTATTTTACTTTTACATTTTTCATTTTACAGTATCCATTTTACAGTTTTGGTATCTTCCCATTCCCACTAATAACTGACCCATTACCCAATTATATTTTTTCTTATTGACAATTATTATTAAAACTGATATAATCTTAAATTGGAGAATGACAGAATAAATTGTGGAATTATTAAAGCAAAATTATAAATTTCCTAAAGTCGAACGACTTCATCTAACTAAGGATTTTAAAAAGGTCTATGATTTTGGCAATGCCTATCATAGTAGGAAGTTAGTTTTATTTGTCTTGTCAACTCCTGATATTATAAGAAAGATAGGTTTTGTAACCGGTAAAAAGGTAGGTAAGGCAGTAACGAGAAATAGGGTCAAGAGATTATTAAGGGAATCGTATCGATTAAATAAAAATAGCCTAATTCCTGGTGGAATGAATTTAGTTGTTGTGGCTAAAAGGGAATCTGCAACACTTAGTTTTAAAGAAATAGAACAAGAATTATTAAGATTACTTAAAAAGGCAGGATTAATCAAAAGTGAGAATAAGGAATAGCCTACTTTTATTAATCAGGATATATCAAAAATATATATCTGTTATCCTACCTTCAACCTGTAGATTTTACCCCAGGTGCTCTCAATATGCTTACGAGGCTATTGTCAGATATGGGGTGAGGAAAGGAATATGGCTTGCCACTTTAAGACTCCTTAAGTGTCATCCTTTTCATCCTGGAGGATATAACCCTGTATAGAATTAAAAATTATGAATTAAAAATGATTTTCCCATCCCTCAATTTTTAATTTACTAAAAGAGGAAATAGTTATGGAAAAAAGATTATTGGTTGCTATTGTTTTGTCAGCATTAGTGCTTTTCTTATATAATTTATTTTATTATAAAGAAGTAGAAAAAAAGCAAAAATTATATAAAAACTCGGTAAAGCAGGAAGAGATTCTTCCTGCCCCACCATCAAAAATTGTCAAAGAAATTCCTGTTGGAGCATGGGAAAGGGAAATACCCACATTAAAAATTAAAGAAGAAAAATTAATACTCAAAACTAATGTGATGAAGATAAAATTAAATCCGAAAGGAAAAATTGACAGTTGGCAGTTATTTAACTTTAAGGAAAAAGATAAAGGGTTGGTAGAGTTAATTAACCTACATGGCAAGCCATTAACGGTTTTATTAGGTAATAAGGAATTTATACCCACTGATTTCGCTACCCTAAATAGTGGAATAAAAGAATTTGTCTATACAAACCAGGCTATGCCGCAGATAACGGTAATTAAACAATTTTCTTCTTATCCTGACTCTTATGCAATAGATGTAAATATAAAGGTAGTAAATAATTCACCGACCCCTTTAAAAGAGCAGGATTTAACCTTGCAATGGGATACCCCTCCTAATCCTCGTTCCGGCACAGCGTCTCATTCAATTATACTTGAACAAGTATGTTTTTCGGATGGTAAAAAGGAGAAGATTACACATAAAGCTATGGGATTTTTAGATGGGATTTTATCTGCCATAGGATTAATACCACCTGTCCAGCCAGAGGATTCTGTAAGGGTAAAAGAAGGGAAGATTAGTTGGATAGCTCAGGACAGTCAATACTTCTTGAATATTTTGTTATCAAATGAGTTTGTTGAAAAAGCCATATTTACAAAGAAGATAGATGGGCAGCAGACAATGAGTTTAGTTATTTCTGAAATAAATCTTTTACCGAATCAAACCAAATCTTTTAAATTTAAGGTTTATGGGGGACCAAAGGATATGGAAATCCTGAAATCATTAACCTTTGGGGCAGAAAAATTAACCGGTATAGACCCTTTAGCCGGGGTAATTCACTTTATTTTAAAGAAACTTTATGAATTGACACACAATTATGGGATTTCTATTATCCTCTTAACCATTATTATTAAGATTTTATTGCATCCGTTGACTAAGAAAAATTTTGTGGTAATGAAGAATATGCAGAAGAAGATGAAAATGATTCAACCTGAATTAGAGAAATTGAAGGAAAAACATAAGGATGATAAAGAGAGTTTAAATCGTGAGATGATGGAACTTTATAAAAGAGCCAAGGTCAATCCATTAGGGGGTTGTTTGCCTATGCTCCTGCAAATGCCGGTATTTTTTGCTTTATTTACTACCTTGAATAAATCTATAGAATTAAGAGGGGCAAGTTTTCTCATCTGGGGTGATTTATCTTCAAAAGACCCATTTTATATTCTTCCAATTCTAATGGGGGCAACAATGTTTATTCAACAAAAAATGACACCCACAGCAGACCCTCAACAGGCTAAAATGGGTCAAATGATGACTATAGTTTTTACATTTATGTTTATAAATTTTCCTGTCGGATTAGTTTTATATTGGACAATTCAAAATATACTCACTATCGCTGAGCAGTGTTTGATTAATAAAGGGATAGAAAAATAGTAAAAAGTATAAAGTAGAAAGTTTATAAAGTAGAAAGTTTATAAATCTTATAAACTTTACAAACTTTATAACTTTATAAACTTTCTACTTTAATAAATAGGAGGTAAAAAAATATGAAATTTGTAGAAGAAGAAGGGAAAACAGTTGATGAAGCAGTGGAGAAGGCATTAAAGGAATTAGGTGTATCAAAAGATGAGGTAAGTATAGAGGTTATGGAGGAAACGGAAAATAAGGGATTATTTGGCTTTGGAGCATCAAAATCAGTTAAGGTTAAGGTAAGTTTGCAGGAAAATAATGAAAGCGGGAATTTAAAAAGCAGGAGTAAAGAAATATTAACCAGGATTTTAGAGTTAATGGATATAAAGGCAGAGGTAATAGCAAAAGAGACAAAAGAAACAATTGAGTTAGAAATTAAAACAGAGAATGCGGCTATTTTAATTGGCAAACGAGGTCAAACACTTAATGCCCTTCAAGAACTTATTGTTCTAATGGTTAATAAGGGTGGAGTTGAAATTAGAAAAAGGTTTGTTTTAGATACTGAAGACTATCGGAGAAGACGAAGTGAGGTAATCATTGATTTAGCCGAGAGAGCAGCTAATGATGTAATTAAGACAAAACGGGAAATTGAATTAGAACCAATGATTCCACAAGAACGCTACATTATTCATTCAACATTACAAGATTATCCTAATATAATAACGCAAAGTCGTGGAGAGGGGATAGAAAGAAGGGTGGCTATATTACCTAAATAGAAAAAAGGCTGTAGTACCTTTTGACATTTAAAATTATGAGTTTATTTATAATAACTGTAAACTGTAAAATGGATAATTAAAAATTGAAAATTAGAGAATTTTGCTATGGTGTACTATTCTTTCCTTGGCTTTATTATACATTTTACAGTAT
>JBDRHR010000013.1:0-4112 GCA_043816605.1 Nitrospirota bacterium | reverse complement strand
AATGTATAATGAAAAATTTAAAATTTAGGATTAAATTAAACAGATACGACAGGCTATTTTCTTATTTTACTTTTACATTTTTCATTTTACAGTATCCATTTTACAGTTTTGGTATCTTCCCATTCCCACTAATAACTGACCGATTACCCTATGGTTAATCCTCCCTGGCTTTTTGCGCCTTTAGCCGCCTCTTCCATTACCCCACTTAACCCACCACAAATTAATATAGCCTTTGCCTTAGCGATTTCTACCCCTACCTCAAAGGCTAATTTCCTACCTTCTGGAGAGGGATGACTTTCACCGATAACCCCAATCTGCATTAAATCCCCCTTTTTTGTAAGCATTTACAATCGGATGCAGTAAATTAATATAATCATACCATAATCTAATAGATGTTGTCAAACAAAAAATGAGGGATGAGGGATTAGTAGCGTAGGAATTAGTGCCTCTTGACATTTAAAATTATGAGTTTATTTATAATAACTGTAAACTGTAAAATGGATAATTAAAAATTGAAAATTAAAAAATTTTGCTGTAGTGTACTATTCTTTCCTTAGTCTTCATTATACATTTTTCATTTTACAGTATCCATTTTACAGTTTATAGTTATTCGAACGGTTACCCTAAATTTAAAGAGTAATGAGGCATTAGTATCTTTTCCTTGTATTTCCTCATCCCTCATTCATCATCTCTAACTATTTTACCCCTCTTCTTCCTGAACAACTCGTAAAACATCTTCTAAAGTAGTAAGTCCTCGTTGGACTTTTTGTAAGCCATCATCATACATAGGTTTCATTCCTAAGTTAACGGCATGTTCTTTTATTTTATTGGCATTAGTCTTCTGAAGGATTAAATCCCGGATTTCATCATTTACAACTAATAGCTCAAATATTCCAATTCTGCCTTTAAACCCGGAATAATTGCAGTTTTCACAACCCCGTCCTTTAAAAAGTGTTTTTGAGTGAAATTCCTTGACTAATTCCGGTTTAGGTAGGTATTCCTCTCTACATTCCGGGCAAATAAGTCGGACTAATCGCTGAGCTAAGATTCCAATTACAGACGAAGAGATTAAAAAATCTTCTATTCCCATGTCATGAAGTCTGGTAATAGCACTGGCAGCATCATTAGTATGTAAAGTAGAAAATACCAAATGTCCGGTTAATGCCGATTGAACTGCTACCTCAGCCGTCTCTAAATCCCGTATTTCTCCAACCATCATAATATCCGGGTCCTGCCGTAACATAGACCGAAGCCCTTGTGCAAAACTAAAATTTATCTTAGACTTTACCTGTAATTGATTTATCCGCTTTAATTGGTATTCAATCGGGTCCTCAATGGTGATAATCTTTTTTTCAGTAGAATTAATTTCATTTAAAGCGGCATAAAGTGTCGTAGTTTTACCGGAACCTGTAGGACCTGTAACTAATATAATTCCATTTGATTTAGTAATCAATTTTCTAAAGTGAGCCAGGACTAACTCCTCAAATCCTAATTCATCTAATCCTATCAAGATAGTTTCTTTCTCTAAAATTCTAAGGACTAAACTTTCTCCATAAAGTGTAGGAAGTGTTGACACACGCATATCAATCTGTTTGCCACCAACCTTAAGTTGAATGCGGCCATCCTGGGGTAGTCGTCGCTCAGCAATATTCATTTCTGCCATAAGTTTAATTCTCGAAACAATGGCAGGATAAAGCCACTTAGGTGGTGGAGAGGTATCATACAAAACACCATCTATTCTATATCTAACAACTGCTTCGTCCTCAAAAGGCTCAATATGAATATCACTGGCTCTTTTCTTGATTGCCTCCATAATAATCAAATTTACTAATTTAATCACCGGTGCCTCATGAGCTAAACTCTCTAAATCGGTTGTTACCTCCTTACCTTCATCTATGCCTACCCCTTTTTTTTCTGTCATTGTGGAAAGGATATCTTGAACTGTTTGCGACCCGGAACCATAATATTTTTGTAATGCCTGGTCAATTTCCTCTGGAGTGGTTAAAACTACTTCTATTTTACATCCTAATAGAAGTCCGATGTCATCAAGTGTATGGAGGTCTAATGGGTCTGCGGTAGCAATGGTGAGGGTGTTATTATCCATCTTAACAGGGATTACCTGATATCGATTGACAAATTTTGCAGGTAATCTCTGAATTACTTCTTGAGGTATCTCCGTCTCTAAAATATTTATCATTGGAATTTCTTGGATTAAATCCATTTGTTGTTTCTCCCTGTTTGTGGGTTGTAGGTTATAGGTAGTAGGTAGTAGGTGATAGGTTATAGGTTATAAGGTGGTAGGTTATGAATTAACCCTATCACCTATCACCTATCACCTATAATCTACTACAACCTAACACCTGTAATTTCATTCCTACAGATAACATATCGCTTCCTTTCAACTCATTCAATTTACAAATAGTTGAACCGTTAACTCCATATCTTGCTGAAATCTTCCATAATGTATCCCCTGGTTTAACTACATGGATTGTTGAAGGGGGTTTTTTATTTGTAAGAGGTGTACCACTTCGTTGAGGTTTGTTTGGGGTTGAAATTTTTATAGAAGGCTTTGAATCTATGGGGGATGGAGGTAGCACCTCTGGCAAAGGCTTAGGTTTTTGAATAGACTTTAATGAATGGACATTCCATTTATGGGTTTCAATCGTATAACTCAGAAGTAGGTCTTGCGATTTTAAATTGTCCTGCGACTCTAATGTTGAATTTGAGGTAGCACCAACGAGGCAAGCCTCTCTGGCAGCCGCTTTAACCGGATTAACTAATATATCCAGGATAGGATAATTCAAAGAAACAAAAAGATAAAAGATTACCCCTACGCTAATAAAAAATTCATTTCTATTCATTATTGTTCTCCAATTTGTTTAGGCTGAAGGTAAATAGGCTGAAGGCTGAAGGTAGGAAAAACATCCACTCCTACCTTCAGCCTATCCATATATCGGCATTTTTTCGCCTTTACTTTAATAGAGAATAGGCAATAGGCAATAGGGAATATTGGCTTTTCCCTATTCCCTCTTCCCTATTCCCTCTATTCCCCATTCCCTACCCCAAAAATACAATTGACAAATCATAAATATAATGCTATTATTACAACATGATAGAAATTTTTATCCAGGTAGTTATATTTATTGCCGGGGCATTGATGGGGAGCTTTTTTAATGTTTGTATCTATCGCCTGCCCATAAACGAGTCGATTATCATCCCTTCTTCCCACTGCCCAAATTGCAAAACAAGGATAAAGATATGGGAAAATATCCCTATTTTAAGTTATATTATTTTAAAGGGTAAATGTCGGTATTGTGGAGTAAAAATCTCACCAAGATACCTCATAGTAGAAATCCTGACCCCTGTTTTATTTCTTTTGTTATGGCATACTTATGGATATTCATTCGAGTTTGGTATTTATCTTTTATTCATCTCTGTGCTTATAATTATTACCTTTATAGATTTTGAGCATCTATTAATCCTCAATGTTATTACCTATCCAATGCTCTTTATCGGTTTGTTAATAAATTTTTTAAAAGGGACATTTTTTGATTCGTTAATAGCCGGATTAATTGGTGGAGGAATTATCTTTTTAATTATGATTGTCAGCCCATTTATATTTAAAAAGGAAGGGATGGGTGGAGGTGATTTTAAATTAGCCGCAGTAATTGGCGTCTTCTTAGCTAATGGACAAGATACCTTGATAAGTTTATTTTTAGCCTCTCTTTTAGGCTCTTTAGTTGGGATAACATTAATTTTACTTAGCAAGAAAAAATTTGGTGAGTATATCCCTTTTGGTCCCTATTTAACCTCCGGTACAGTAATTACCTTGTTTTGGGGGAAGGATATTATGGAATGGTGCTTTAACATAGGGGGGAAGGCTGTAGGCTTTTAGGCTGTAGGAGGAAGGAGGGAAGGCTGTAGGCTTTTAGGCTTTTAGGCTGTAGGAGGAAGGAGGGAAGGCTGTAGACTATTAGGCTTTTAGGCTGTAGGAGGAAAGGAGAAGACTGTAAATTTCTTCTCCCTTCCCTCTTCCCCCTACAGCCTAAAAGCCTACAGCCTTCCCCCCTATGTTAAAGCACCATTCCATAATATCCTTCCCCCAAAATAGG
>JBDRHR010000012.1:0-2109 GCA_043816605.1 Nitrospirota bacterium | reverse complement strand
CACTGAGTTAATTAAAATCTGTAACATTTTGCATCTATTTAACCCTTAACGCTATATCTGTCCCCAATTGCGGGACAGAAAAGTTAAATATCGGCTCATTTTTTTCTTGACATTTCACCGCAGGACTTTGTGGTTCTTTCTCTTAAGGTTTTTAACGAACTAATTTTTGGAACCGCCCATATGTAAAACAGTTGCGACTTATTCAACTGATAATTAGTTAGTGGGTAATCTATATTAAACTCACTACAAGTGAGATTGTTAAAAAAATAAATCAATCTTTACCATTCTTAATCAGGTTGGACATAGTCAGGAGGTTTTCCTGTTAGCACCCATGGTTGAAGTTTTCCTGATGCCACCATATTTTCAAGGGTATTTCTAACGGTAACCGGCTCTTTGTAATTAGGTGGTTTGGTTCTGATAAAGATAACCTTAGACTCAACAAATTCTAATTTGGGCTCCTGACAGATAACTTCAGGAGTTTGTGTATCTTGTTGTTTGGTTTGAGGTTGAGTCTCAACTTCTTTTTGTTGACAAGGAGTTTTCTCCTTCAAGATCCTGTCTAATGTTTGTTGTGCCTGAGTGACTATCTTTTCGATAAGATTCTTGTCATCAGTATTATTGTGCAAAAAGTCTTTTAGTTTTTCAATTGGTGAATTTGCCAGGTCTTTACCTGTCCATGCAGGGGGTGAAAAAAGTTGCCCATTTTCTATCATCCGAAATGAATTACGGATGAATTTGTTGGCAATAGCAACTTTAGCATGTTGCTTGGTTTTGCCCCTTGCTAGGAAATTTAAATAGGTTGGGACATAATAATCATTACCCTGTACAAGATTATTAGAGATGTTCATCACACTGGCTCTACCATGAGATTTACCTTTTCTGGTAATATGTCCATTTTCAAAAGATACTTTGCCTGTCTGGAACTTTTTAGGAGTCAGACCAAGATACGCAGCAATCTGTTTAGGAGACGCAAAGTTGTCAAAAGGACCTACTTCAGTAGCATATTCGCTGGCAGAAGGGACATTTATCCATGGTATGGAAAGGAACAGAAAAGCCGGATTTTGGACTAAATATTCGGCAATTTGGAGATTATATGCTCGGATATTCTCCTTAAAGATGAGAAGGTGTTGCCATTCGATTTTGAGTTGTTGAACCTTAGCTGGGAAGTTATCGGAGGTACCAATGGAAGATTTAGCCCATATCAGGAGTTTATCAACCAAATCACCTGGTTTTTGAACCTTGTGTGAGCTAAGTTTTTGGATTAGAGATTTGCGATTTAGTTTAAGCAATTGTTCTGGAGAATGAGCTAATTGTAGAAGTATGGGGGTTGCGTTATGCTCCCAGAAATTACCAAATAGCTCTTGAAATCCAGGCATTAACTGATGCAGGATGTCTGTGATCTTGTTTTTGGTTTGAGTTTGAAGTTCTATCTCATTTCGTCTTGCTCTGGTTAAAGTTTGCCAGTTTTCATAGAAATTGTCTAAAGGCGGTGAGGAAGAAACTTAAGCCATTAACAAATGCTTGTCCTATGGCACACAGGTCAATAGAGTCAGTCTTAGACCAATTTGATTGTCCCTTACGAAGATGATAAGTAGAGTTAGGGAGAACAAAGGTAACGGGTATCTTTGCCTGTCGTAATCTATTAGCCAAATTTTTATGGTAGTTACCTGTATATTCCATAACAGCATACACCTTCTTAAGCTTAAACTTGTCTATTACCTCAAAGATATGAGTTGATAGAGTCTGAAAACCTATTAATGAATTGGGTATTACAAACTCGTCCTTAAGGACTTTGCCATAATAATCACAAATGATGATATTATGCTTATCCTTATGAACATCAATAGGGATAATCCCTACTGTCTCTGGTCCAAGTTGCCTAACCTCTTCAGTAAACCTACTACCCTTAGGTTTCTGAATAGATGTCCTGGACCTTTTACTATACTTAATTTTAGTCTCTTTCATCCAGACTACCTCCTTTGATAGATATTTAGGGCAATGCCTTAAAAAGCAACCCTGTTATTAATATTCTATCAGGTAGTCTGGATAATTTCAATCATTCTTAATATCTAAAATAACAAAATATCATATTAAAGGTATTATACCAGT
>JBDRHR010000011.1:0-3259 GCA_043816605.1 Nitrospirota bacterium | reverse complement strand
GGTATTAACCTAAATCCGGCACTTGACTTTCAATTATTTCGTTGACAAAAAATTATCGATCGCCTTTATTTACAGTGTGTTGCGATCGAAACAAGATTCTTAACTGCAAGAATAAGGATTAAAGTTTAATTTTAAACACTCTTTTTCACTATCACCATCATTTTTCTAAATATCGTATCTGAAATATCCTGTCAAATCTGAAGATTCACTCTTGACGACGACAATGAGTAAGTAAACCATGAATTTGGAACGAGCCACTTCAGTTGCATCCTCACTTCTTACGGTGTATTTTAAAGGACAAAGATACTTTACACCGGATTGAATATAAAAGGAAATTTTACTGTAACATCCCCTCCACCTTTGGGTTGGGGAAAACGGATAAGTTTTATGGTTCTCATGATGCACCCTTCTACAATGCCATTGTTCATGCTGCTGCTGATAAGAGTCGGATTCTTAACCTTTCCATCAGGGGTAATTGTCCATTTTATTACAATTTTTCCATTAAGGTGAGGGGTTTTTTGCAATTCTTTTTCATAGCAGTATCTAATTTGTCTTATGTAGCGGGATACATATTTCATAATAATATCTCGAGTCAGGCCGCCTTCTTCTTCGATTTCTTCAGCCTGGATGGTTAGCAAGCGGTCTCTTTTTTCACCAATACTTCCTTTTCCATAGCCGGAAATACCGCCACCAATTCCTTTGGTTCCAAGACCACCAATACCAACTCCCGTTCCACCGCCACCTTTTCCAATTCCTTTTAATCCTTGACCACCAATTCCTTGACCCATAGCAACGCGGCCACCGCCGCCATACCGGGTACCAATGAGTGCAGAGTCTATTTCAGTGCCATAGCCTCCCCCGGTTCCCAGCAGGTTGTCTAGAAGTGCCGCTTTTTCCTTATCTCCCTTAAAAGCGCCTAATACACCGGAAGAATTGATTTCATATTTCCTGTCTTCAGTTAATCCGGGACGTGTTGGATCATCCTTGTTGCCATTTTTTTTGCCCGCCTTGCCTTCATCTCCGCTCATTTTCTTTCCTTCGCCTTCAAGTCCTTGGGCCTCTTTCTTCATGAGCATTTTAGCGAATGCTGATTTTCTGGTTTCCTTAAGGATCAGAGATGCAAAACGATCTTCATCAAAGATGTTTGTCTCGGCTTTTATTGTATCAGCAGGCAAGGTGGCAAGATAGGTGTAAAAGACACCAAAGAAAAGAATTACGGTAATCAAGAAAGGTATTAATGTAAGGTCAGTTCTTTTAAGTAATGGTTCTTTGCTTTGTCTGGCAGGGTGGGTTATTTTCAGGTGAAAGGAAAATTCGCCCAAAGTAATTTTTATGGTTTCATTTTTAGCAAGATGATATTCGTATCGAGTGTAAAACTGTGATGAATCTGCCATGTTGGAATGAGGCAGATGAATCATCTCGTTTATCCGGTTTGATTTTTTGGGATCATTTTTTATTGTTTCAAAGGTAAGTAATTCTCCATCTCTTAAAATTTCCCCGTCCATAGAATCGGTGAAGGAAAGAATAAAGAGGCTGCCCTGAGGTCGAATAAATGGAAATGAATCAATAATCAAATCCCCGTTATCAGGGGAGACAATTCTTGAACTAGGTATAAGGTAGGAACATGCAGGATTTTCTCCTATCGTTATTGTACGAATTTCTGATATATGATTAATACTTAATATATAATCATGCCACATTTCAACTATTTCAACAACACTTCTTGTTGTAAGCTCTGAATAAAAAGCAGAGACGTCTTTTTTTACAACAGGTTCTGTCTGTCGATTAAATCCATATGCTGGCAGCTCGTTTATTTTGTCCATGGGATTATCAATGGAGTTGTTTTTTTGTTTTAAGAGAACAGTGTCAATTTTTTTATTTATTGAATCCAGAAATGAATCAGGAGGATCTATCGTTCCAAGGGAATTCATTCCTGCCTGATAGTCCTTCAAGGAAGAAACTTCCCTTTGACAGTTTTCACAGGTAGCTAAATGTTTTTTGACCTTGGCTTCTTCTTTCTTGGTCAGGAACCCATCAATAAAGTCAGATAGTGATGGTAATACTTCCTTGCAGTTCATGTTAGATAACTCCTTGCAGTTTATCTCGAATCGTCTGGCGAGCTCTGAAGAGCCTTGATTTAATTGTTCCGATTTCCAAAGATGTTATTGAGCAAATTTCTTCATAGGAAAGGCCTTCAATATCCCGTAAAATTATGATTGTCCGGTGATCTCTGCTTAATTCTTTTAATGCACTAAAAATAAGAGTACGCTTCTCTTCAATCTCCAAAACTTTTTCAGGGGTATGGGTATGTGATGCTAGGGTACCGGGCCTTCGAGGAGATTCGTCAGAGCTTACAGAATCAATGCTATGACTTAACTTTTCCAAACGATGAGAAACAGTATCAATTTTATTTAGGCACGTATTTACGGTTATACGATAGAGCCACGTTTTGAAAGACGAATCTAATTTAAACTGAGATAAATTACAAAACACCTTAACAAATGTTTCCTGCGCCATCTCATTGGCATCTTCCGGATTTCCCAGAAATCTGAAACAGAGATTAAAAACCATACATTTGTACTTAGTTATCAGAGTATTAAACGATGATCTGTCTCCCTGTAGTGAGGATGCAATCAAATCTTTATCCTCGACTGTTTCGCTAGATTGTTTCTTCTTACTATGATTCATTAGACAGGTTTTTTAAAACTATGTTCCTTTCCTTTTACTATAAAGCCATTTTTTCTTTGTATTACTGCTTGATTATACTATACTTTTCACGTATTGAAAGAAAAAATAACTAATAAAAAATAAAATGAACTTATTAATAGTGCTTAAGCAGCTGCAAAAAGTTCTCTCATGCCTGTGAAAGGATTTATCGGCGAAATAATAATTTACTAATCCACGACCCACCAATTATCCATTGACTGAAATTATATGGCGGTGATAATTTCTGTTCATGGATGAACGAAAGCCCCTCAAATATAACCTTGGGATAAAACAATTAATTTGGTTTATCCGTGGGTATCCTTCCATATGCTCCGAGGGGGAGAGAAAATTGGATATAATTTTGTGCCGTAACAAGGTTGTGTAAACATATTATATATTTACCACCGGGGAGGGTAACTTCTCAATAAATAGGGGTATATTAAATTTGCTAAAAAAAAAGAAAAATTGCTACGACGTTGCGAAGCCTGAACAGTGACATTAAGCGACATAATATTTATTTTATTTTTAATGAAGGCTGTGGCAATCCAGTGCC
>JBDRHR010000010.1:0-9603 GCA_043816605.1 Nitrospirota bacterium | reverse complement strand
CCGAGGTTTAAGGAATTAGAAATGATTTCGTCACGGACTTTGGATTGTGTGGTATTTTCCGTCGGAAGGTTTTCTGATTTTGCGTCTGTTTCTTCTTTGCTGTCTTTCCCAAGAAGCTTATCCCACAATCCCATTCTTTATACCTTCAGACCTCTAATCTCTTCATCCGTTCGTTCTTGTGATTTATTATCTTGCCCAAAAAGCTACAATTGTTATTCTGTCCTGCTTGAATCCACATTACTTTGAGGGATCAAAAATCTGTTCAATAGCCTTCTCAAAACAATCTTGTAAATCTGGTTTTTTTGCGAGTGATGCCAGATATCCATTTGGGTTTTCGACTGAGTCTCGAATATCTTTCACTAAATGCCGGATACTGATATTGAATTCCCGATCACATTGAATCTCCCACGATGATGTAATTTGAACTTTCGAGCCGTCCGGGAGTTTTTCAAGTTGGAGGTGACGCTCCTGATTTTCATGCCAGTATCGCCACGAGATGAGTTGAGAATTATATTCGATCACCGCTTTTGGTTGTGCTAAGTGCACAATCTTATGACGAAAGAGACTCTGAAGAAGTAGGCTTTGTTCTTCAGTATAGCTCATAAAACACCGCATATAGTCTCTGGATTGTTGTGCTGTATGAGCATTTCTAGTAGCGTTACCGGCCAAAAGAGCGCCCAGTAAATCAATAGTGGAAAAGCAATAGAGTAGAGCCGGGAATGGCGCAAAAGGTTCTTGTAAGCAATGGCCTACATCTTTTTCTAAAGAGTCTATCCTTTCAATGATAAAGCCCTTAGCAAATCTTATTAATTCTATTTGTTCCGTAAACCTCTGCATGCTTTTCTCCACACATTATAATTTCTTCTGACTAATAATCTAAGCTACCTTTACGAAATCCCCAAGAATCCTTTTGACTTCCTATCTATCTTTGAAGAGTCTTGTCCAAGGTTGACCATCATTTTCTCAATAGCCTTGAGGAAACAATGGTGCACAACGGTTGCATAGGCATTTAAATCTTGTTGCTGAAAGAGGTCAAGACTGAACGAGATAGCTTTATCGGAAGCTCCGCTGGTGAGCATATTAGAGAGGGACTTCTTGAAAAACCCTGGTTCACAGGTGAGATACCAGGAGACATCAAGGTTATTGCCATAATCCCTTGCTCCAATGAACATCCGGTAGTCTTTCATCCCCTCATTGGTTACCATGATGTAGTTTCGTTCGTTTCCGAAAAGCCCTTTGAGCCAGCCTGGTCTGACCCGGACAGAATCTATTTCGATCCCCGGTGCTTTGGATTCCCTGATATAGTTCTCCGTGTCCCGGTAAACCTGCTCTGCGGTGCCCTGTCCATTCTCGATGATCATAGACCAGCGGTCGATGATCTTTTCGTCTTGGAGTGTGACTTTGTCTCCCATGGTGGCCTCCTGTCTTAATCAATATTTAAGGCTTTGTGAAAATTGTATTCACTTTTTTATTAATATTCAACCAATTTATTACATTTCTAGCGAGAATAGAATGATCTGTTACCTATAGTAACTTATTCATAGATATTTAGAGTCAAATATAATTGTATATGTATAATTATATACAGGAACATCACTTTTAATTTGACATTTATGTATAATTATATACAATTATAACTATCTCTGAATGATTATAGATATTTATACACATTGTCTTAATGATCTGAATTTAGTAATATGAAAACAACCTTACAGTTGTCTATTGACATTACTATAAAGGAACGCCTTAAAAAATTATCAGACCAGACAGGAATTCCTATTGCAAGAATTATTCAAAATATCCTTCAAGGTCATTTAACTGAAGAAGAGCTAAAATATGGGATACAGTTAAATGTAAACGATAAACATCATGTACCTTTTAAAACAAAAAAGAATTAAAAATATTGAATAAAAAATATGACAATTAAATCCTTAAATCTCCAACTTATTAAACCTATCTCTTCAATAGTAAAAGTTACCTTACAAGAATCTATAGAAATATTAGTAGGAATTGTGGTAAAAAACATAGATACATTTTTCGTAAGTATTGACTATGATCACAATTTTCTAAAAATGACCCGAGGCAATGCTTTAATAACATTAACTGGGGGCACTTTTGTCAAACAATTATCTTGGGTCTTAAAAGCCATAAAAATTTCACCTAATCCTCTGTGGGTTGAAAGTATTGCTGAAACAAAAGGCTTATTCCAAGCTGTAGGATTTAATATATTAATAAATAATTACAGGAGATAATATTATGATTGCACAAGCAAAATCACATGACGTAACTTCATACGCAGATGCAGGAGTTGATACTGGAAAAGAAGAACAAAGTATTAGGAGCTTATTAAAATGGCTTAACAAGACCATCTCTTTAAGCGATCATCCTGTTAAATTGGATTTTGGCTATTTTGCAAATGTAATAAGCATTGGAGACAATTTAGGATTAGCAATATCAACTGATGGTGTGGGTACTAAAATAATTGTTGCTCAAATGATGGATAAATATGACACCATTGGCATAGATTGTATTGCTATGAATGTAAATGATGTATTGTGTGTAGGGGCGAAACCTATATCTATGGTTGATTATATTGCAGTTCAAAAAATTGATAACAGACTTTTAGAAGAAATAGGTAAAGGGTTATTAAAAGGTGCAGAAATTTCTCGCATATCAATTCCTGCTGGAGAGATTGCACAGATAAGGGAAATGTTAAAAAGTGAAAAAGAAGGGTTTGGTTTCGATTTAGTTGGAACTGCTATAGGAACAGTTCCCTTAGATCGAATAATAGTTGGCGAAGATATACAAGAAGGCGATGCTTTAATTGGATTAAGAAGTAACGGTATTCATAGCAATGGATTAACTTTGGCACGTAGAATATTATTTGAGAAAGGTAAATATAAAATAAATAACTATATTAATGAACTTGGAAAAACAATAGGCGAAGAATTGTTAGAACCAACACATATTTATGTCCCTGAAATTATTGAAATGATTAACTTAAAATTAAAAATTAAAGCACTTGTACATATAACTAGTGATGGTTTCTTGAATTTGAATAGAGTAAAAGCTAAGTGCGGATATATAATTGAGAATTTACCAGAACCACATCCAATATTTAATTTAATTCAACAAGTGGGAAATATTACCGATAAAGAAATGTTTACAGTTTATAACATGGGGATAGGTTTCTGCGTGGTTGTTCCTGACAGCGAAGCAAAAGAAGTTTTTAGGATATGTAAGAAATATAATGTTGAATGTTACCAGCTAGGATATACAACCAAAGATTCTGAGAAAAAAGTTTTTATTAAGGATAAAAATTTAATCGGTAAAAATACCCAATTCTATAAAGCATAAAATTTATACCACCCCCACTGCTACCGCATCAAACATATGTTGATGATAGTTTTCTTTCCAGGCCCGGTCTTGGTTAAGATAAACCTTTAAGTCAGGATACCTCGAAATGATCACCTTTGCAACCTCTTTCTTGCTGGCCCTGCCGTTCCCACAGATCGCCTTCTTGATGGTACTGGGAGCATAGCCGATAACTTTGAGTCCTTTTCTTTTCCCTATGATCTGTATTTCATCGACGAAGACATTAAGAAGCGAAGAATGCCGATTCTTATTATTTCTAAAATAGGCCTTCTCAACCGCCAAGGTCCGTGGCCGGAAATCCTTGATCAATCTGAGAATGATCCTCCGGCCCTCCCTTAAGGTCTCGTGAGGACTTTTGTGTCTTTTGATAATCTGGACTCCGTGATAGAGTAGCTTTCCGTTTTGAAGAACAGCTACGCCGATATTTCTCGTGCCGGGATCTATGGCAAGGATTTTTGAGTTATTTTGAGACATATTTTTGTTTGTCTATTTGATAAAAACAGATCGACCCTAAGGCTACTGCCTCGAACATTCTGAGGTAGTAGGGATTCCTGATGGCTTTCTCTTGATTTAATTCAGAGAGCAAGTCTGGGTATTTGGATGCCATGCTTTCTGCAAGTTTCTTTTTGTTGGTCTTCTCATTCGGTGAAAAGAAATTTTTGATATTCTTGATTGAATACTGATACACCTTAAGGCCCTTTCTTTTGGAAAGGCTTATAATCTTACTGGCCAGACTGTTGAGATTAGAGGAACTCCGGTTTGGATGAAGCTTCTTGATTGCCAAAACGTCAACGTCATATTGCTCAATAAGATCGGATATTATCTTAAGGATTTTATCTGACTTCTGTTTCGACCATCTTCCTTTCAATGCCTTAATCCTCCAGTCTCTGAGATCTAGGCCTTGAAAGACTGCTATTCCCAGGTATCGTGTCCCGGGATTAATCGCTAAGATTGTGAGAGGCTTCTTGGGCATATTTTTGGATGAGATAATTGAATAAGGCTCCTTGACTCTTTTTGATCCTTGTAAGTGGTATTTCTTTCACCTCTCCTAAGACTTTTCTTAAAATAGCTTCAGGGTATTTCTTGGTAAGAGATAGATAAAACGGTAAGCCCTTGATGTCATGGAGGGCTAAAGCCAAGTCTAAGGCTAACAGCTCTTCTCTGGTTTGAGGTTTTCTACCCTTAAAAGAAAAAACCGATTTCAAAGAATTTATCTCATCGATATCGTTGTTATTAATTCTTGTTCGTTTCTTCTTGTTTGTGTTCCCTGATGTCATATATGGAGTGTCATTCCTGACACAACCCTCTGCCACTGATGTCACTTGTGGACTAAGTAGATAATAGACATTACCCCCATTGTTCTTCATGACTTCAATTAAGCCGGATCCTCTAAGCAATTTTATCTTTCTTGCTACAGTCCTTCTGCTCAATCCAAGTATGTCAGCCAAGGCTTTCTGTGTCGGAAAACAAGATTGAGTCTTAGAATTTGCAAATGAGGCTAGAGCATTATACACAGCAATTCCTGAAGCACCTATCCAGGGAGCGTACTTCTGGATTATAGCTTTATCAACCCAGTACCATTCACCGTCTTTTAAATCCCTTATTTCATAGTTTTCTCTGTTCATAAGTCTCATGTCACTCTTTTTCTCTCTTCATAATCTCTTCTTTGAGCGCTCTATAAAGATCAACAAAGAGGGCTACCATTAAAGTCCTGTAGAGGATAGAAAGCTTGAAGATATTGAGAGTGCTTGGCAGACAGACTCCATTTTCCCATCGAGAGATCAGACTCGTGCTTTTCAATTTTAAAATCCTTGCCACATCACTTTGCCTTAAGCCCCGTGCCTTTCTATACTTCCTCAGACAGTTCGGTATTTGGTTGTAAGGAGTCTTTTTCATAAGCCTTAAATTAGACCTTTATGCTTTCAGGGTATCAGAAGGAAGAGAGATACAAAGGATGGTTTATTTGCCATTTAAGGCAAATAAAAGGTATTTCTGGGGATAAGGTGAAATAATTCCTTGAATTTCACCTGCAAAGAGAGAGAGTCATGGCACCCAACAAAAAATAGCGAATATCATTAAAAACAAATACAGTTAGAGTCTGAGGTAGATTTTTTACTTCACACAGTAGATGTTTTTTCCGGCGCAAGGTAGATTTATAAGTACGGGGTTTTTGTCTGCAAATAATTATCTTAAATACTTAATTCAGTCATGCTTCCATTCCCTATCTGAGATGTTGTATATTTTTTAGAAAATATGAATAGGGATAAGGGTAATATAGTGTCAATAATACAAGACGTTTTTCCTCCAATTGATATTGCTTTAGCGTTAGAATCTGAGGAACTCGCTGTCCCGTTACTTGAGTGTTTATGTAGATTCGAAGAGCGTGGTAACAATAAAGGAATGCTAAATAGATACAACTTTATAAATTCAGACGATTTTCAAGGATATTGTGAACCTCATTACTATGAGACTATAGCTAAGGCAGTTACTGAAGCATGGATGTGGCTTGAGAATGAGGGATTCATTGCACCTAATCCACTCAATACATCAGTAAATTGGATATTCGTAACTAAGCGTGGGATGAAGTTTCGGAATATGGGTGATGTCGAAAAATTCAAAATTGCGAATTTGCTTCCTCAAAAAATACTCGATCCACAATTAGCTGGCAAAGTCCGATCACCATTTCTCAGAGGAGATTATGAATCAGCAATTTTTGAAGCCTTCAAGGAGGTTGAAATACGCGTACGGCAACTTGCAGGACTGGGGGCAGAAAATCTGGGCGTGAAGCTAATGAGAAAGGCATTTAAGCCAGGTGAAGGGATACTATCAGATAAAGAGCAGACGACCGCTGAGCAGCAAGGTTTCTGCGACCTTTTTGCCGGAGCTCTAGCATCTTTCAAAAATCCCAGCAGTCATAGAGATATTAACTTTACCGAACCCGAAGAAGCAGTAGAATTGATTATGTTTGCCGACCTCCTAATCAGAATCGCTGAAAGGAGAAGATATACAAAAAATGTTTAGATATAAATAGCTATAAATCCTTCATCTTTAGTACGAATTACATTATTTGATTTTTCTTCCTATCATACGGAAAATGATCAATAAATGTAGATATGAATTTATTGCGACGATAGACTAAAAAAATGTCGTGGAAAAAATCCTCAAAGTATTATTAAATTTGAAAATTTATTGACAAAAGAGGTCGATTTTGTTGCCTTTTGAAAATGATTGGAGAAGAAACGTAGAAATTATTAATAATCATTTTAAGGAGTGTTCCGATTTTTGCTTTGTTCATGAAATTAGGGTAGAAGATAAGATTCCACCTCACGAAATACAAGTTATACTTGCACAATCTGGAGGAAATGAAGGGCGTTATACAATGGAGGAACAAACACAAATTGTACGTGATGCTGGCAAAAATTTTATTGGACAATTTCCACTGTGCAAGTTCAGTTTATATTATTTATGCAATAATACAAAAATTATCATTCTTGAGTATCAACCAATCCAAGAACAACGCAAATCCCATCAATTCTATAAACGACCAACAGAAATGTATTATCGCGGACTGCCAAAGGTGTTTTTTGTTCATGAAATAGGACGCATTAGAAATACTCAAACAACTGAAAATGAAATTTCACCGCAATACTACTCCATTACCTTGACTCAACTATGTAAACTAATGAAACGTCCTCAAGAATATATTCTCGATGTTCTCAATAAAAAAGGACTTTCTGTCGCAAAATTATCTTTTACTGATATGATCGATTTAATCCTCGATCACAGAATTGTTAAACAACGTACTGACGATGGTAAGTTTAAAGATGTATTGTTATATGATGCGAGGGAAGGGTGGATGAAAGCACAACGTCTATTGGATCAAATTGTCTTTAACGAACTATATGAAAAAATAAAACAAAATAATAATTATAAATGTCAATGTTGTAGTGAAAAAGGCTCTGTTATACATCACATAGATGGAGACCATGGGAACATGACTGAAAAAAATCTCGCTTTTTTATGTGACAAATGTCATTACGAACTCCATAAGGATGGTCTTGAAGAAATAAAGAAAATGGATGACTATTTGAGAAGCTATTTTAAAAATCATCATGAATAATTATTTCAAGCTGAATAAAAGACATGAGGTTACAGTTTTCGAAAGTTTATTATCCAATTATGATCATGAAACAACAGGCTTCGCCATAAAACATATTTCCTTGATTGATGCTTTTGATAAATTGCTCCACCATGAGAATGGTGAAAAAATATTTACCGCCCTTTATGATATTCAGATAAACAATGTACTACTGTATTGTGATATTTATCCAATAGTAAATCTATGGAATAAGCTTTCACGAGAAAATAGGAACAAGGGTTCAATATTGGATTCAAAAGATAATTTTTTTGACAAGATGGATATACACAGGCTTAGTACTTCATTTATTTTTCGATATAGAGCGCTCTGGGATAAAATTATGGGCTTACATGTGCTTATTCTTGCTCCAAATGATTACGATAATTTTATTAAAAGTAAAAGCAAAAGATCTCAATTTGAGAAAATTATGACAAAAGTTTCGTTCCCTAAGAACATCATTAAGGAAATAAAAAAGATTCTGACAGACTTTGATGACAAGTTCAGAACAGCCGAGGCTCATGGTACCGGAAGATTTAGGAAGATGTCCCTATTAATGGAGCCATATTATGAAAACGAGCAAGTATTATTTATTGATTTTGCCAATGCTATGAATCATATGATTATCAGTATTGGAGAGATGATTAAAACTATGCCAAATTTTTTCAATGAGGAGAAATGAGATTGTTGTTCTCAAAAACTAATTTCAACAGTGCATATAATACGAGTTATGCTCAAACTGCTGTCAGAAGCTATGTTTAATTTTTGTTGCCAAGGTTAAAACAGACGATGGTTAGGGCCAGGTTTTGTTTCTTACGGTTGTTTGGTTCTCATTTCCGGCTTGCCAATAATTTCACTTGTATTGCACAGAAAGATTTGGATAATCTTAAGGTGTTGAATTCTGTGAGAAATAATAAGTCTAATCACTAATTCAAGCCTGAGGCTTAGACATATAGGTTTTACAGAAAATAGGTATTTCCTTCAAAAAGCAAATATTCCTCTCTTTTTTGTTGTGAATTTGGGTGCACTCTAAAGATAAGATGCAGCCGAGTGATGAAATCATCGAACAATTCCAGAAAATCTACTTTGAAGAGTTTGGACAAGAAATCTCACAAAAGGAGGCCTATGAGAAGTTTTTACGCTTGGTGAATCTCCTGAGAGTTATTACCCGACCTTCAGACCATTCAAATCTTGACCGAAATAATAAGGATGCTACACTGAACCATTATCCATAATTTTGTCCTTTAGACCAATAAAGGACATCGTTTTATGCCTCAGTACATCATCTACTGCCGGAAATCTACCGAATCAGAGGAACGGCAGGTGCTCTCAATTGAATCCCAGATGAAGGAATTAACAGACTTGATCAAAAGGCTCAATTTAGGTGTGTCAGAAACCCTCACTGAATCAAAATCAGCCAAGCAGCCGGGAAGACCTGTGTTTAATGAAATCATGAAGAGGATCTATAAAGGACAGGTGAAAGGCATCATCTGCTGGAAGCTTGACCGGTTGGCAAGAAATCCTATAGACGGTTCCTCCTTGATCTGGGCCTTGGATCAGGGAAAGATTTCAGAAATACTCACACCTCATAATACCTTCAAAAACAATAGTAATGATAAATTCCTTATGCAGATTGAATTTGGAATGGCAAAAAAGTATGTCGATGACCTGAGTGACAATGTTAAAAGGGGTAACAGGGCCAAGCTTGAAAGAGGCTGGTATCCTGGCCTGGCACCTATGGGATATCTCAATGAGCCAAAGGAAAGAACCATTGTAAAAGACCCGGAGCGGTTCCCCATTATCAGAAAGATGTGGGATCTCCTTCTTCAGGGAATCCGGCCAGCCCAAATATTAAAAGTTGCTACTGAGGAATGGGGCTTTCGGACACCAGTTCATAAAAGGATCGGCGGGAAACCATTGAGTCTAAGCGGGCTTTACAAGCTCTTCGGTAACCCATTCTATTACGGATTAATCGAACGAAAAGAAGGTGTTTTTCAGGGAATCCATGAGCCTATGATCACAGAAGACGAATTCTGGAAGGTCCATGAGATTCTGGGAAGAAAAGGAAGGCCCAGACCCCAAAAGCACCAATT
>JBDRHR010000009.1:0-8422 GCA_043816605.1 Nitrospirota bacterium | reverse complement strand
TCACCATACGGAAATCTTAAATGCTTTAAATACAGTCCAAAGGACTTTAAATAACGAATTGGATTTACTAGAATTAATGGTATTTGATGTCACTACGGTTAACCTTCTTTCTACCACATCAATGGATTTACCGAGTGATTTTATAAAGATGATTCAGGTGTGGGATAGCTTAACCCCCACAAGAGAACTTGTAAGATTTTATCCTTCAAATTATATAGATTATATCTCCGACCTTACCTCAACTGGCGACCCTCTTTATTATGACATACTGGGTAGCGACGGGACATTAAAACAGATTTATATTTATCCAGGCGGCCCGAGTGTAACAGGAAAAATAAGTGCGTTTGCCTCACTTACGGGTGTACCCGCTTCATTTGCGGACTACACAACCACAGTAGAAAATACAGTTCTAATAACAGATGTTGCACACGGACTTGTTAGCGGAATGAATGTTATTATCGCAGGAACGGTTAATTATAATGGGACACACGAAGTAACAGTAGTAGATGCTGATAACTTTTATATAAGTGCTAACTATGTAGCAGAAGCAGGTGGGGGAACGTGGACAGCCGACGGGACGGTAATAACTGACGTTGACCATAATCTTGCAACTGACGATATAATTACAATAGCAGGAACGACAAATTACGACGGGACTGACCAAGTAATAGTAATAGATGATGACAACTTCTTTATTGATGCTGTATATGTCGCAGAATTGGGTGCTATATCAAAGGTTTGGTCTAAAGCCAAGTTTATCCCATTTGTTTATATAAAGAAACTTGCTGATTTAACAAGTGGCGGTGGAGCTAACATATTGACTACATTCTACCCCGATTTATATATCGAGGGAGCGGCTTACATAATGTATCGTGATGTCATATATCGTGACCAGCCCGAAAAGATAGCTTTTAGGAAAGCAGAATATCAGGCGCAAATAGAAGCGGTTAAAAAGGCACAAAGGCAACCAGACAGAATACGGAAAGTTTCTCCAAAGAGGGTTTTACCATTTACAGACAGATTATATTCAGTAGAGGGACAAACTTGAAAAAACTTTTAATAAGTTT
The DNA here is from genome assembly GCA_043816605.1 of Nitrospirota bacterium. Taxonomy (GTDB): domain Bacteria; phylum UBA9089; class CG2-30-40-21; order CG2-30-40-21; family SBAY01; genus JBDRHR01. Next base: position 7,355 of record JBDRHR010000009.1, on the reverse strand, counting down.
ACTGATAGTTGGAATTGTAGGCACGGCTTTTGCCGTTGACAGAATCCAAATAAGGAAATTTGCGGGATTAAATACAAGACTAAATCCTTACGAAATAGCCAATGAAGAATCCCCGGATATGTCCAATTTCACATTAGATACGGCAGGGACTTTATCCGAAAGAAATTTGTTTCAGCATTATAATTCAGTATCAGCAGGGACTTTTCCCATAACAAATGTATATAAATTTTACAAGACTTCTGATGTGGGATATATGGTTTGTGCGGGAAGCACGAAGTTATTTAAAGCATCAAGTAATGCCTTAACTGGGATATTGACAGATAATACGGTAACTACAGGTTCGCATTGGGGTTTTGAAACATTTTTAGGTAATGACGGAATAAACGGTTCAGAAGAACTTTGTTTTGCCGCCAATGTAGGAGCAAAACTTTTAACTTGGAATGGGACAAACGCCTCATTCCAGGATAGGTGCTATCTTGACGGGGGCAAAGGACCTGGGACAAACTGTAATATTTTAAAGAAACATAAATCACGCCTTTGGGCTGCAGGAAGTTCAAGTTACCCCTACAGAATTTATTATAGCTCATTAAATAATGGAATAGACTGGAACACATCGGGTGGCTCAATAGACTTACCATCATACGAAAAGATAATGGCTTTAGAAACCTTGAGTGATGTTCTTTACATATTCACCAGACAAGCTATTTATGCTTTAGGTGGGGACACCCCAAATGAATTCTATATACAAAAAACCCGTTCTACCATAGGAACTCACGCAACTAAATCCGTAGTATGGGCTAATAGGTGGATTATGTTCTTGAATAAGTCAGGTATCTATGCCTTTGACGGCGATACCTCAACAAACCTTTCAGAACCCATACAGCCTACAATAGACGCTATATCTACCACATACCTCGATAAATCCGCCGCTATTTATGACAATAGAGGTAGATACCGATTATCTATTACTTCAGCTTCGGGTAGTTACAATGATACTATTTTAATCTATGATACGGTTTTAAAACAATGGTATGAATTAAGCGGGATAAATTTAGCTTCTTTCTTTAAGGCGGAAGGCGGCAATGATAGGGGGGAATTATACGCAGGTTCTTCGGATAATTCTGGTTGGTTGTGGCAACTACAGACCGAAGCCGCCACAGAACAGGTTTCCCACGCAACAAAATCCCAGTTACAAACAGGGGTAACATTTAATACGGTTTATATGGGAACGGAGATTTCCCCATTAGTGCTGTTAGAACCCAAACCTTACTATAGCGATAGTTACACGGTAGTTTTATTGCATTTTGACGGGTTAGATGCGGCTACAAGCACGAAGGATATTTCCCCTACCCCAAAAGCGTTTACATTTGTAAATCAGGCACAACTTGACGGAACTTATCATAAGTTTCCATTGAATTCACTACTTTTGGACGGAACTGATGATGAAATATATTGCTCCAACCACGCAGACTTTGATTGCTTTACAAATCTTTCCGCTACGGTGGATTGTTGGGTAAGGTTTAATGCGCTTCCTTCTACTATAAGTATGCCAATAGCTGGACAATTTAATACTGGGATAGCTCAGGGGGGTTGGTTATGGAGATTAAAACACGATGGTTTTGTATATACAATGGAGTTTCTTTATTCAACTAATGGGGCTAATGTGTTTTCTGAAGTTGGCGATGTAATAGATATGGCAACAAATACCTGGTATCATTTTGCGTTAGTTATAGATGGGACTACGGGTGAATTCTTTTTGAATGGCGAAAGTGTCGGAGATTTCCCCATAACTTCCATATTTGATTCTACCACTAATATGATAATTGGCGAAGGTGGCGGCGGTACTGATATGAATGGTTGGATAGATGAGTTTAGGATTTCTTCTATTCCAAGATGGTCGAGTAATTTTATAGTGCCATATAATAAAAATTCTGGGACGCTTACATCTGCAAATCTTAAGATAGGAGCAGCTGACCAGTCCTCATTAGGAACAATTGCCTGGCAGGAAACCCTGGGGACTAATACGGATATACAATTTACCACAAGAACTGGCGTTACCGACGATACAACTTATGATACTTGGATTACTTGGAATAGCGTAGAATCAAAAAGATTTGCCGCACAATCAGGATTCTGGGTTTCCACATCTACGTCAGTATTTGAAATTACAAATGCCACAGTAGGAAGTGGGGTTGCGGCTACTGCGGGACACTACGCCCCTAATGGTTTATGGGATTTGAATGATACTCAACATAACTCCATTACCGACGGCACAAATCAAACGAGGAATGTTTTATTTTATGAGTGGGATGACCACCCCAATCCCGATTGTGTGGCTTTTAATGTAGCGGGGGCTACTTCCAAAAACGATTACATAGAAACACTAATCCCGCCGAAAAATTTATCAAGTTATAAGTGGGTGGGTTTCTGGTTAAAATCTCCTGTTACTGGTGATTCGGTAAGGTTAGATATAGGCGAGGTAAGCCCTACCACCGCAACCTATTCCTATTCAGCAAAAGTTTATACGACAGCGAATACGGTAGATGTTAATACTTGGGAATACCACTATCTGCCCCTAACCCTATACGATTCTACCGATATAGATAATATTAAATGGTTAAGATTAACCTATCTTGGGGACGATAATGGGAGCGTTTATCTTGGCAAGGGTCACGCCTACGATTTTCTTGATTCGGGTGAAACTATAACCTCGACCCCTAACGACTACATACAATATAAAGCGATATTCGGCTCTACCATAAATACCTCTATTCCCCAATTAATAAACGCTGGGGGATATGTAGTTATCATATCATATGAAATAGCTGGCTCTACTACGGAAAGTGCCATTTCAAGCTACTGGCAATCCAAGATATTTGATTTAGGAAATGAATATAAGAAGTTATGGCAATGGGCGGAGTTTACCCTGAATAGCTCAAGTTTTCTTTCAAATGATACGGTCTATCTTGATTACGACGTGGACGATGGATATTATACGGGAACAGTAACGGGGAATATGGTTGTTACCGGGCGTGATGTAAAAATGAGGTTTTATCTGCCCACGGGGACAAAGGGAAAGTCACTACAGTTAAAAATAAGGGAAGATGATTTGGATAGTGATTTAAAAATACACAACTTAACAATACGATTAATACAAGAAGGGGGGATGTAATGCCTATTCCTTTGAAACCTACGACGAGCTTGGACCTCTGGCAGGTCAAAAAGAATTTTGAATCAATAGCGAGAAATGCTTTAAGTTTACAGAACCCGTCGGAAGGCGGGAATTTATATGTTGACGCTGTGCCTGGCACGGCGGATTTATCCGAAGGGCAGGCAGTTTTTTATATCAATGGGGCAAATTACAGGTTGTATTTTAGAATAGGGGGCGTGATTAAATACGCAACTCTCAACTAAACGTTAAATATTTAAGGAGGATAGAGAATGATAAGACTGTTAATTAATGATTTTAAAAAAAGAGTATGTAATCAAAAAGGTATATTACCATTAGCGATATACCCTATGATAGGGGCGGGAATGGCAGCTTTGGGGGCTACGGGAGCAGCTACATCAGGAGCAAAAGATTGGTGGAATCCAGGAACTTGGTTTGGCGGTGGGAAGAAAAAGGGTGCTGATATTAACTATTATGACCCTGAAGCCGCAAAAAGACAAGCACTTTATAATCAATTAAGTGAACTTCTCTTACAAGAGGAACCCAAAATCTTTGAGAGGGGAAAGCAGTTTTATCAACAGGAACTAGTGCCTGGAATACAAGAAATGTATCAAGCCAAGCGGGGTTTAGGTCCTGGCTCAACCCCTGAAATATCAGCGTTAGGCAGGGCAGGGAGCGATTTATCACGCCAATTAGCCGAAAACGCCGCTAACTTAAGATTAAGAGCCGCTCAAATGCAAGCAGGATTATTACCCGAACCCCTAACAACAGTAGAGCAACCCCAAGCAAGTCTATTTCAAAATCTTTTAAGCTTTGCCGCACCTTTAGCTTCAAGTTATATAGGCGGAGGACAACAAGCACAATTATTAAGAAGTCTATTTGGTAATACAAGCGGCAGTTCAATAGCACCACAGTTTAATCCATTTTCTCAAAATAGGTATGATTTATACGCAGGATTAGGGGGATATTAAAATGCCAATCGTAGAAATAAAACGTCCACAAATAGATTATGGTCAATTAGGGGCATTGGCGGGACAAGCCATAAATCCGCAAGCACAGATGATGGAAAAGTTATTGCCGTTATTATTACAGAAACAATTTGAATCAAAACTTGAGCAACAATATGGTAAGTGGGAACCAAGAACAAGAGAAGAAGCAATAGAATTTGAACGAGAAAAATCTGGAAAATTAACCTTAACTGATATTGAAAATTTAAAACAAAAAGGTAATTTACCCATAGGGACTACTGCCAATGTTGGAGGATTAACTATTCCATTAAATCGTCCATATTCTGAATTTGAAGTAAAAAATTTAGCAACCGCCGAAGCTTTAACTAGAGAGATAGGGAGTTTGAATAAAATTGTAGAAACAGAAGGTGATAAGCCCATATGGAAACAAGCTCAAACCCGTGCTTTATTACCTAAACCTGTGCAAAAATTTTTAGGTTATAAACGAGCTCAAGAATATGCTATGTTGAAAAAAAGCATAGGAGAAAGATTGCTTCGTTTAAGGTCTGGAGCTCAAATAAACGAAAGTGAATATGCTCGGTTTATGGAAATGTTACCACAAATATTTAGAGAAGATTCGCTTGATTTACAACAATTAGCAAGTTTTCAAACTGAATTTCAATCTGTTATTCAAAGAATCCAAACTGGTAGGGGTTCATCACTTGGTTCACAAATCGGACCACAAACAGATTTATCAACTCTTTCAGATGAAGATTTACAAAGAATAGCTGCTGGAGGATAAAAATGGCTAACGGTCAAATAAGTCCACAAATAGCAAGAGCCGAACTTGCAAGAAGGGAATTACAACGGAGGGGAGTTGAACCACTTTCTGGACCATTTCAAGAAGGTGGAGAGGCTACTTTTGGAAGAACCCGAGTAATGGAACCTGCTTTAAATATCTTTCAAAGAGCAAAATTAAGTTTTGGCGACCCATCTGGACGACGAAAATATTTAGAACGATTAGGATATGAGGTTTTTCAAGAAACACCAGAAGGGAATTATATAGTTAAAAATCCCCAAGGACAATTTAAAGTAACCGACCCACGGGGACTTGATAAAGGAGATTTGGGAGATATAGTAGGGGGATTATTTCCTTTGGCGGGGTGGATTGGCGGGGCGGGTCTTGGGGCAACAATGGCGGCACCCACAATTTTGGGTATTCCAACTGGTGCAGCTATTGGTGGTGCTACTGGAGCAGCAAGAGGGCAATCATTAAGACAAACCATAGGTAAAGGGTTAGGTGTAATTGGTGGAGGACCTGTAGAAAGAGCAAAGGAAATAGGAAAAGAAGCATTGATGGCGGGTGCTACCGAACTAGGAATAGGTGGAGTTCAAAAATATGCTGTTAAGCCCATTAAGGAATACATAGGGAAACCTATTTGGAAAAAAGCAATACAACCATTTATAGAAAACATATTTCAATTTACTGCCGACATACCCAAAAAAGCAACTGATTATGCCATAAAGCACAATCCTTTAAAAATCATAACAAGACAATTTAGAGCTGAAGAATTTCCCAATCAATTAGTCAAACAAATAGAAGAAGGTTCTAAAATTACATTAGATGCCCTACAATCAAAATGGAAGACAGTCGTCAACCCAATAAAAAACAATATAAAAAATGTTATTGATTACAACGATGTTTTATCAAAAGCAAAAAATATATTTGTAGATTTTGGTATTATTACTCACAAAGGTGTTCCAAAAGAATCTTTTATTAAAGGAACCCCGAGGTATGAATTACTCCAAGATGTTTGGGGAAATATGGTAAAGTATAAAAATAAAACAATGCCTGTTAATTTAGCAATGCAAGCTCGTCAAGAAATAGACGCTATAATTAACAAAGGTTTTAAAGATAATATATTTACAGAAAAGGATATAGCAGCTTTAAAACAAGTTAGAAGATATTTTAATGACCAAATTCACACAAAATTTCCCGTTATTGCAAAAATAGATGAAGCATATTCTACCTTATATGATGCTTTTAAAATTATAGACATTGACTGGAGTAATCCAAAAGCATTATCTCAATTAGAAAAAACCATTAAAAAATTTCCAGAATTACCCATAGCTATACAAAATGCTTTTAAATCTGTTAATGCTCAAATGCCCCAAGAATATAAATTTTTAGATAATGCTATAAAATATTGGACAGCTATGCAATATGAACCCACAGTTTTAAGGGGAATTAGGGCTGGTTTGTTACGACAAATAATAGGTCCTCTTATAGGGGGGAGTGTTGGGGCTGCTACTGGAGGTCCTTTGGGTGCATCAATAGGTGCTGGAATTGGATTAGGGGTTTCTACACCAAGAATTGTCGGGGGGATAATGAGAAGTGGCACAAGAGCATTACAGGTTCCCAGAACAGCACAGAAATTTATTCCAAGTGTAATAAGAGCCCTACAACAAAAATAATGTTAACTTACAAACCCTTCAACAAAGTATATAAAGACGATAAAGATAAGTATATACAGAAGCTCTCTTACCATTTATTTAGGGCGGCTGAATTAGCAAGAAAAATAGAGAAGGAATATCTTAATGAAAAGAATAATACTAACGCTCCTGTTACTGTTATTAACGAACACAATTAGTTTTGCCCAAAGTTTTACGGGCGGCTCGATAGGGGGGATAGCTTCTTTAACCAATGTCCCTCAAGTGTCGGGAAAAACGATTACACTAAATACGGTATATTTTGGGAACTGGCCGTTAGTAATAAAAAATGAATCAAATTCCTATACCCCCGCTGATAACTATATAATTAAATATGACGCCGCTACCAAATCATTCGGCTTTGAGGCGGACGCAGGCGCTGGTGGTGGTGATAGTATAACTATAAACGGTGCTTTAAACCCCATAGATACTACAGCAGATTTTGTAGATACAGCAACAATAACTTGGGCGTTAGTTGACGGTGGTGCTGGTGGGCCAGACCAGATACAGGCAACCGCTGTAGGGGCAACTGGCACAGACGAGGATTTAGACGGGACTTTAGAGAACGGTTCTGTATCCTCAAGGATTATGTCAATAGGCGGTGCTTATTTTACAGGTTCGGTTACAGGCCCAACGGTATCAACTAATACAATTACAACCTCTTGGGGATATGCTGATAGGTCTATCGGGACTTGCGGTCAGGTAACAGGAAATATAGTTACATCCAATACCGTTAATATTGGTAGAGG
>JBDRHR010000008.1:0-2645 GCA_043816605.1 Nitrospirota bacterium | reverse complement strand
ATACCCCTAAAACAAAAAGGACTCCCTATACCAGACAAAAAGACCTATTTAAAAATAATAAAGAAACAAAAAGGAATACAACCTATGGATAAAGAAAGACTAATATTACTTATTTTTAGTAGGTTTTACCTATTGACGACGTTTTTTCTTTACCTTATGAGCAGGTAATACTTGACAAAACCAATTCATAAGAGTATAAATGATAAGAAATAACCGAGTTTACATTATCATGGATGATAAAACTAACTGCCAAAGAGATTTCAGAACTAATCGGATGTAAGGAGAGTTATGTATATCAACTTCTTAAAAGGAAGAAGATAAAACTGAAGAGTACAAATACAAAGGATTTAATAGATTTAATCTGCAAGTATAGGAGGGAGGAATGATATTAACTGAAGAAGAAGCTAAGGGAAGAAGGTGTCCTATAAATAATGTCCATAATTGTCTTTTTTGTATAGCTTCAGGTTGTATGGCATGGAGGTGGTTAGAAGGCTATCTGCCTTTTAATAATGAAGAACAACCTATCAAAAAAGGTTACTGCGGATTAGCAGGAGAACCTTAAAGGAGATTGAAATGCCGTTAAAGAAGGGTAGTTCCAAGAAAGTAATCTCGGAAAACATCAAGACTGAAATGGAGCATGGTAAACCACAGAAGCAGGCTATAGCAATCGCTTATTCAAAGGCTGGTAAATCAAGGAAAAAGAAGTGATAGTTGCTATAATAGCGGCAAGGGGCGGTTCTAAAAGGATACCCAAGAAAAATCTAATAGACTTCTGTGGGAAACCTCTTTTATGGTGGACTATAGACCAGGCAATGATGTGTACCAAAATTGACAAAGTCTATGTATCAAGTGATGATGATGAAATTCTGAGTTATGCAAACAAATTATGTAGTGTAATCCAAAGACCGCCTAATCTTGCTACTGATGAAGCCACGTCTGATATGGTCTGGAATCACGCCGTTAAGACAATTACCGAACAGGTAGATGTGATAGTTGGGCTTCAATGTACCTCACCATTAAGATTTCCCGAAGATATAGACGACTCCATAAGTATGCTTCACAATGATAAGTTAGATTCGGTGGTTTCGGTTTGTCTGGAAGATGATTTGTTTCTGTGGGATCATTTAGGTAGGCAGGTGACTTTTAGCAAGATAGACAGGAAGTTAAAAGGAAAGTTCTACCGTGAGAACGGAAGTATCTACGTCTTTAAAAGGCAGGTCATTGAAAGTCCCGATAGTGGTTATACGAGATATGGTCAGAAAACAGGTTTTTTTGTGATGAAAGACTGGCAGGGATTTGAGATAGATGAACCTGGCGATGTGGAGATATGTGAATATTTTATGAGAAAGAAGGTGTTGAGTGGAGAAACCGTTCATAATCGCTGAACTGGGCATCAACCATTCGGGAAGTTTTGAAATAGCTAAAAAGATGATAGATATGGCTATTGAATGCGGTTGTAATACAGTTAAATTTCAAAAAAGAACAGTCGAAACCGTTTATTCTAAAGAGTTTTTAGACCAGCCTCGCAAAAGTCCCTGGGGAACGACTCAAAGAGACCAGAAAATGGGTCTTGAATTAAGTGGTTTTGCCTATAATCAGATAGATGAATACTGCAAGGATAAAATTGAATGGTTTGCCTCAGCTTGGGATTGTAAATCACAGGAATTTCTACAAAAATATGATTTACCTTACAATAAAATAGCCTCAGCTATGCTTACTAACCGAGAATTAGTTGAAATGGTGGCGTGGCAACGTAAATTTACCTTTATTTCAACTGGGATGTCTAATTTTGAGCAGATAGATAGGGTCGTTGAGTTGGTTGACAAGGCAAATACACCTTTTTGCCTTATGCACTGCGTTTCTGTATATCCTTGCCCAGATGAGTGGTGTAATTTAATGATGATTAAGTCATTACAGACAAGATACGGGCATATGGTAGGTTATTCAGGGCATGAAATGGGCATTTTACCTTCTGTGTTGGCTGTTTCATTAGGTGCGGAAGTAATTGAGAGGCATATTACGTTATCGAGATCAATGTATGGAAGCGACCAGAGTGCCTCGCTTGAAAAACATGGTCTTGAAATCCTTGTTAGGGATTGCAGGGATGTTTATAAGATGTTAGGAAGTGGAGTTAAGGAAATCATACCGAAGGAAGAGGAGACTGCTTATAAACTTAGATATTTTAAGGAGTGGGAATGAGAAAAGTCTGGTTTAACGGTTTAATTATCCCTGAATCAGAGGCTAAACTGTCAATATACGATAGTGCTTTGATGTATGGAGATGTCGTTTTCGAGATGTTCCGCTCTTTTAATCAGAAAATCTTTAAATTCAATGAACATCTTGAACGATTAGAAATGTCGTGTAAAATCCTTGAAATAGATATAGATTTTTGGGATTGTATGATACCTTATTGTGAAGAATTACTTAATAATAATGAATGGCAGAAAGATGATGAGATAAGAGGACTTATTAATATTTCAAGAGGTATATTACCTATGTATGCAGAAGCAGGCATGGGGAAGTCAGAACCTAATATTATAATGGCTTGTTTTCCTTTGAAATATGTCCTGAAGGGTAAATCTAATGTCTATACAGAGGGAGTAGATGTAGTTGTACCCTATCAAAGAGCTATACCTGAACAATTC
>JBDRHR010000007.1:0-4269 GCA_043816605.1 Nitrospirota bacterium | reverse complement strand
GTAATGGGTCAGTTATTAGTGGGAACGGGAAGATACCAAAACTGTAAAATGGATACTGTAAAATGAAAAATGTAAAAGTAAAATAAGAAAATAGCCTGTCGTATCTGTTTAATTTAATCCTAAATTTTAAATTTTTCATTATACATTTTACAGTTTACAATTCTTTATCTATTATTCCCCCCGATAACTGACCGATTACACCATAGGTATATTACCCGGCTTCGATAAAGCCAACGCCAATTCCTACATTGACATCCCTATTGTTACAGGATTAGACCATGCAAGGAATATTATTATTGTCCGGTCGTCTCAAGCAGTAATTGCTATTGAAGGAAGTTATGGCACATTGTCGGAAATAGCCTTCTGTTTAAAATTGGGTGTCCCATTAATAGGGTTACGGACATGGAAACTTATGCGTGAAAATCATGAAATTCCACCTATTGTCTATGCCCAAACAGCTAAAGAGGCAGTGGAGATAGCCGTTAGTGAAGGTAAGTAAAAGGTAAAAGGTAAAAGGTAAAAGGTAAAAGGTAAATGGTAAATGGTAATTGGTGATTAGTAACTATTTAACCATTTACCATTTACCATTTACCATTTACCATTTACCAGTTACCATTTACCAGTTACCATTTACCAGTTACCATTTACCAGTTACCATTTACCAGTTACCATTTACCAGTTACCATTTACCAGTTACTAATATTACAAAGGAAGGAAAAGTATGCATAATAAAAACATAATAATTCTTTATGGGCTGAGCATTATTCTTTTAGCCGGATGTAGTCGGAATCCCGTCCAAAAGAAATCAATGGATACATTCCGCAGTCGATTATCTGCGGATGTAACTACTTTAGACCCGGCTCTGGTTGTTGATGTCTCTGGAGGGATGCTGACGGCTAAATTATTCAACGGGCTGATAAAATATGGTGAGGAAATGAAGATAGTGCCGGATATTGCCGAGAAGTGGGATATATCCGCAGATGGAAAGAGATATACATTTTATCTAAACAAAGGGGTACGCTTTACTAATGGAAGGGAGGTAGAGGCATTAGATTTTAAATATTCTATCGAACGGGTTTTAAACCCTAAGACAAAATCTCCTCGAACATGGGTATTTGACAGGATATTGGGGGCAAAGGATTTTATGAGAGGCTTGCCTCGTTGTGGTAAAACGGAGGCTCGCTTCGTTCTTGATTGTTCAGGATTAGTCATCAAGGATAAATATACCCTGCAAATAATACTTGAGGAACCATTTGCCCCTTTTTTGGGCTTTTTAGCCATGCCGGCGGGATATGTTGTTCCAAAAGAAGAGGTAGAAAAATGGGGAGAGGATTTTTCAAGACATGTGGTCGGCACAGGTCCTTTCAAATTAGACCAATGGCGATATGATGAAAGAATCGTTCTGGTAGCTAACCCTGATTATTTTGATTCAAAACCCAAAGTGAAAAGATTAGAATATCGCATCATCCCGGAGGAATTAACTGCCTGGGCAGAATTTGAGGCTGGAAATTTAGATGCCATCGCTATTCCCTCATCTGAATTTGAGCGTATAATTAATAACCCAAAGAGGCTTGCCTCGTTATGGCAAAAATACATAGTCAGCCAGGCAGGAATGAATGTCTATTATTTAGGGCTAAATTGCCAAAAACCACCTTTTGATAAGATTGAAGTAAGACAGGCGTTAAATTATGCTATTAACAAAGAGGTAATTTTAAACACAGTGCTTAAAAATCGTGGAATATCTTCCAGTGGTCCAATCCCCCCTGGAATAGAAGGTTACTCAACCGAACTTAAACCATACCCATACAATCCTCAAAAGGCAAAAGAACTATTAACCCATGCTGGATTTCCAGATGGTATTTCAATGAAAATATATCAAAAAAATAGCCGTGAGGTTTTGGAAATTACGGAGATATTGCAGGCTCAATTAAAAGAAGCAGGGATTCAGGTAGAGATTGTCCAATTGGAATGGACTACACTAAAAGAGATGATTAATCAAGGTAAAACTGATGCCTTTTATCTTGCCTGGATTGCTGATTATCCAGATGCAGAGAATTTCATTGCCCCACTTTTCCATTCAAGGAATTTTGGTATCCTCGGCAACCGCGCCTTTTATAAAAATCCAGATATTGATAAATTAATCGACCAGGCTCAACAAATAACTAATGCCGGAGAAAGGATAAAATTATACCAGGAAATTGAAGCCAAAATCCATGAAGAAGCACCATGGGTATTCTTATGGCATCAAAAGGAATTCAGTGTTCACCAACCATGGGTGGAGGGTTATGTGTCCTACCCAATTTGCAATGCGGATAAAGGAATTTCTGTTGAAATCAAGTAAAATGTCTCGGAATTTCTACAACCCCTTGATTTTACAAGGGGGTAATGGAATGTTGGAATCGAGATTGATATTGCGGATTGTCCATAAATCCAAAATCAACAATCCAAAATTAAAAGATAAGGAGGAAGAAAGAAAATGAAAAGGTTAACAATTTTATTAGTTTTGATGTTGGGATTAGTTATTGCCCCGACAAAATCTGCCTTTGCCTTACAAATCAATTGGGCAGATATTTTTGTTACCCCCAATGGTGATACTTCTATTGTCGGTGGTTATCTTGGTGGGGATGGGAACCATTCTACGAACGAGTGGATTGATTGGAGCATAGGCAACTGTGTGCCTTTCAGTGGTGCTGTAACAGATGATTTGGTATTTTCCACCGCTGTTGGAGATTTCATGAATTCGGCTAATTGGCACGAGCGGATGCGGATTACCAAGGATGGCAATATCGGCATTGGGACGGCGAATCCGACAGAAAAACTTACCGTTGCCGGAACGATTGAGTCAACCAGCGGTGGATTCAAATTCCCTGATGGGTCTATTCAGACTACTGCGGCTTCTTCAGGCGGAGGCGGTCGTTACATAGGCGAGCTCTACGGTGGTGGCGTAGTATTTTATGTTGATCACACCGGAAACCATGGGCTTATTTGCAGCATGATAGACCTTAGCACAGCTCAAATATGGAGCAATATAAATTCTGCTCTAATTGGTTCTGCCGCTCAAAGCGATTGGAATGGACAAGGTAATACCAATGCCATTATAGGACAAAGCGGACACAGTAGCAGTGCTGCAAAACTTTGTGATGATTACACAAATGTTGATTACGGTACAGGTGTTTATTCTGATTGGTATTTGCTAAGCAGTGGCGAATTAAACGATTTATGGAACAATATCAAGGCAGTTCAAAAAGCCCTTGATATCGATGGAAATGCTGCAACAACAGCGATTATCAAAGATTGTTATTGGTCGTCGTCTGAGTATAGTTTTAACTACGCATGGGGCTTCTACTTCTACTACGGCTACCCGGCCAACTTCAGTAAGGGCAGTAGACACTATGTTCGTGCGGTGAGGGCTTTTTAACTATTTGCGTGCCAAGATAAGCTCTTTGAACACTAATTGACTGAAAGGAGTCAATCATCGTAAATATCTGTCAGGGATGTAGTTTATGGTTCGACAAGCTCACCATGACAAGCAATGTCACCCTGAGCTTGTCGAAGGGGTAAAGCCACCTGACAAATTCCGCAATAGGCGGGGAAACATAGGGAAACATCCCATATTTTTTATATTTCTTTGACCCATTTACATCCCCCTAACCCCCTTCAAAGGGGGAATAATCTTGGGCAGGAGAAACGCGATGCAATATGATTGATGCGAAGGAACCTCAAAACAGGTCGCACCTACGGTGATAGATATATGATGTGCCGATTGAGCTATTAACAGAAAGCTCCTACGGAGCATAAAAAAACAATATATACGCAACCAATCAAGCCCGTAGGGCTGACCCGTTAATAGAACAAATGGATAAAAAAACCAACAAAGCCCGTAGGGCTGACCTGTTAATAGCATAAAATCCGTATTAATCCTGCAAAATCCTGCAAATCTGCGTTCTAATTCTTCCCATTTCCTTTTTTGCCCCTTTCCCTGTCTGTGCTCTGTATTCTGTGTTCTATATTCTCCCCTCCTCCCCATCTTCCTCCCTTCCCCTTTATTGCCCCAAGAGGCATTCGGGAAATTCGTGGAGGCTTGTAGAATAAGGGGAAATAGATAGCACAAAAAATTTTTTACCCCAATAGCATCTAATAAAATCAAGGGTTTGTCTCCTGATGACAGCACCAATTAGAAAAATTCCCCCCAATAGAAATTGTTAACTCCGCTCTTTAGAGCGGAGAACAGGAAGAAAGACCCCAAACTGGGCTTTAGCCCTAAAAGAT
>JBDRHR010000006.1:0-7284 GCA_043816605.1 Nitrospirota bacterium | reverse complement strand
AAAATGGGTACTGTAAAATAAAAAATGTAAAATGAGAATGCGTAAATGATATAATTTTCAATTTTCCATTATCAATTTTACAGTTTACAGTCAGCTTTCAATTAACTAAACGGAGTAGCTTCACTTGGCTAAATAGTTACATAATTTTAAACCTTCTTTTCCCTTAAGTTTTAAGTTTAGGGCAGGCTTAAATCATAGCATATTGCATCTCAGAAATTTCAGATTTTTTTAATAATTATTTCAAGGGTCCACTTTTAATTCGTAAATGACATACTGCTTAAATTGATTGACAATTAAGGATAATTATGGTATAAATGATATTGATGAAGCGGTTTATCTTAGTAGTAATTTTAATCTGTACTTATAGCCTTAGTCAGGCGGCTGACCCTGTAGTTGGTAGCATAACACTTTTTAAAGACGATAACGGTGGAACTACTACTTCTACAACCGAGATGACTCCAAATGATGAGATGACACTTGTCGTAGAAGTGGGTTATGAACTCGGATTTAACAAAATTTATTGTGTCAAATTCTATATTTGGGCATCTGAAACAACCAGGGTAAGAGGCACAGACACACCTACTGACCATGCTACTTATCTTTGGGGGAATACCTCAGTCTGGAAATTAGTAGGTCCATTGAGTTCCACATGGACAATTGATGAAGGAAATTGTAAAGTGGCTACTACTACTACTTCTACTGGAACCTTTAAATTAGTCTTTACCCCTGGAAAGGTTTCAAGATATGACCAGGATAAGAATTGGCAAATTAGTATTAATGTCCAGCCGACAGGGGGACCTTCTTTTGATACCATTCAAGGTGAGATGAATGTTAGCAATGCCTTTTATAGCCAGACAAATATTGATAAAGATGCCTTTTTTACCTCTAATTTTGCGGGAACAAATGATAATCCGAGCCAACTCAACCTAAACATCATCGCTAACGGAACATATACCCTTAAAACCAGGGCAGAGGATTTTGTGGGAGAAGGTGGAACGATTTCTTTACCCGGTCCTCTGGGTTATGCCTTAACTAATACGGTTACTTCTCAAGCAACAATAACTACTACTGAGCAAATAATTGGGACTTACTCGATTACTTCAGAGCAAGGGGCGACGCAAAGTCTGTATCTCTGGCTGGATTACCCTGTAGGGTTACATTCCGGCACTTACAATAGCCGGTTATCTCTTAAAACAAGTCCCCCAGGAACAACCTCAGAGATTGAGGCAGTAGCTACCCTAACCGGATATATTAAAAAGCCTGAACTCGGCAGCCTTACATTTACTTTAGCCCCAGCAACAGGCATTGCCGGAGCAGACACGCTTTTTGCCTTAGAAAGGCTGGATGCCTTTCTTTTTCCCATGATAGAAGGGATGACTACCCTTACCCTATCCTCCAACTCCTCGGGTTCATACACCTTCAAACCTGGGACTGCAACTCTAATCATCCCGGATGGCACAAGCACGGCGATATTTTATTATAACGATGAATTGGCAGGCAACTGGACAATAGCGGCAAAGGCTGGTGGGGTGGCAACTATCACTACCTCTATTTTAATCAATCCTGCCGGCTATGTGGCATTTACCGCCGAGAATTTGCCTACGGAAATAAGTCATCCGGGACAAACTAATCTTGAGATTTTAAAAATATTGGCAGAAAATTCCTACGCCTCCACGAAAACAATTACCTCTATTAAATTAACCAATCTTACGCAAGGCTCCGGCACACAAACCAATTTAGATGCACAGATTAGTCGCCTATCTCTATCAGGAACAAGCACCACCTTTTCTTGTGGCGAAGCGTTCTTTAATAACCTTAATATTTCTATTCCGCCCGGGACGAGCACATTTTTAATTACCTATGACCTCTCCCTGAGCAATGTCAAAGATGGGGATATAATAGACATCCAAATGGAGGAAATTACCTTTACCCCACTCATAACCGTTCAGGCAGACTTTCCATTAAATTCCTATGGACATCATCTTGTAGATGGTATGATTTCTGCCCAGATAAAGGTTAACGATGTTCTGCCAGATAGTTTTAAGTCAGGTGAATCCAATAATTTAGTCCTGGATATAGTTATACCGGCAAATGGTTATGCAGAGGATACGCTAAATTACTTGGGTGTAGAAAATGCAGGGACAGCAGATAAAGATGATATTACGCTTAAATTATGGATAGATGATGGGGATGGGGTATTTCAATCAGGAACGGATACCTATCTCGGTACGATGTATTGGACAGATGCATTGTGGCAAAAAACAGGTATAAAGCAAACTATACCTATTGAGGGTTTAAAGGTATTTATTACGGCAGACATTACTGAAATTGCAGGTGAAGGGAAAACAATTAAAATGAGAATACCGATAAAAGGTATTGAGGTTTTATCCGAAAATGATGGGCCTGTTGACCAACCTGTTGATAATTATTACTCCCAACGGATTAAGGTCTATAATAAGGTCGTATTTGAGGCATTGGATTTACTCAAGGAAAAGGTCTATCCCGGGAATATTGGGGTGGATATTTTAAGATTAGCGATGAGTAATTATTATATCCAGGAAACTCAAACACTAACCTCTTTGAGCATGACTAATGCTAACATTGGTTCTGGAAGTAAGGCTCAACTCGATTCAGAGGTTGATACCCTTTATCTTTATGAAGGCAATAATATTATTGACACTAATATTATTGGCATGAGTAACTATAAAGCCGGCAAGGCAATATTTTCCGGGTTGAACATTAGTCTTGCCCCGGAGGAAACAAAATATCTTCAGGTCCGATATGATGTTTCTCAGTCTAACGCTAAAGATGGCGATATGATTGATGGTTATATTTATTTGCCTTCTGATATTAGTTTTAAATCCGGAACAGCAAGTATAGGTGGGATATTTCCACTAAACTCTTTTGGCTTTCAGGTAATAGACGGTTTGGTCAATGCCCAGATTATTAATTATGGTGCACAAATGATAACCGTAGCTACCGGCACGACGGATGTTTTAGTCTTAGATGTACTCATTCAAGGTAATGGTTATGCACCGGACACATTGACTAAAATGAGGTTCAAAAATAGTGGGACGGCAAGGGATTTAAGAGATATAAAGACAATTAAACTATGCGTGGATGCAAATACATATACGGCTACATGGAATCAAGAATATTGGGAGTGGATAGGAACCATCTCTACTCCCTGTCATATACTTGTTAAAGTAGATATTGCCGATGAGCCGATTAAGGGCAGTACAATAATGATGAAGATTCCGGTTAATGGACTGGAGTTTGTCTCGGATAATGACGGACCAATAGATTCTGAGGTAATCAATCCTTATGTCCAGACAATATCCGAGGGGTTACTATCTTCATTAAAATTAGTCTTACCAACGGTGGCAGTAGGAGGGACGGTAACGGTAGTTATGTCGGTAAAAAACACCTCAACTGAGGATGTGCATACCGTTACCCCGACGGCACTTATTCTGGAAGAGGTATTACCTCAAGGTATTGGAAGTGTTACCCTGATAAGTGTGCCGGCGTCTCTGGCGACACTTCCTGCGGATTCTTCTACGGAGTTTATCTGGAAATACAAGGCGGTTGCTCCAGGCACACTTACATTTAGCGGGTATGCGACAAGCACTACCCTTGATTCTATTCCGACATACTCAGAAATCCTCTATATTCAGGAAATATCTAACAAATTAGTGGTCAAAAATATACCGACTATGCCCTTTGAGGTCAACGAAGGACAGTGTGATATAATTCCAATGAGTATTATTTTTGAAAACCCTGCGACGGCGACATTTACAGGTGGAATCGAAATTGGCACTCTGACCTTTGATGTGGGGACAACACCTTGTCAGGCTATTGCCGGGATAACACTTATGCGTGGTGGAGTGAGCTATGGGAGTAGGACCGATATTGAAACTGCGGACAAGACCATTATTTTACCCCTGACCACACCTATTGTTGTTTTTCCTAATCAATCAATGGCTGTAAATTTAATAATTGAGATTCCAACTTCAACGACGGTTAATAGTTTTCAAATAAGTTTGCCCGGAACTCAAAGTATTGCCGCCTGCGATGTGAATTCTAAAGTAGAAATACCCTCAATAGAAGGTTTCCCGCTTAAATCATCAGGTTATACGAATATCAAAAAACCTTCACAAGGAGTAACGGTAATTCTTCTTGGAAACAATAAATTTGTCAATAGAGGACAACTCGGTGTTTTGGCTGGACAAATGGAATTTAAAAATGAAGGGCTGGGGGTGTCAGAGGTAAAGGTAACGCAGATTACATTAAATAGTACGATTAACCTGAACCAGGCTATTACTAAGGTAACGATAAAGGATGCCGATATGGTTTATGCAGAAAAGGCTATTGCCGCAGATAAATATATTGAATTGTTCCTTTCCCCGGGTATTACTTTATTCGCTAATGTTACCAAAACAGTGGATGTCATCGTTGATGTGGTTGAAAATCCATCGGTTAGCGAATTTCAGTTTGGCTCGGTCTCAGTTATCGCCAGGGATTCAAATACTGGTCAAGAGGTAGGTGTTTTCAGCACAGGAACTACTCCGTCTATTAAGTTTCAGAACCCGGCACAGGAGGCAATTGTTACAGGGACATCTACTATCCCGCCAAAGGTTTATCCAGGTCAGTCAGGTATCAAGGCATTTGAATTAAAAGTGATTAATCCAGGCGGCACAAATACCGCAAGTATTTTACTGACTGAGGTAACATTAAATATACCCTCAAATATACCCTCGGCTATCTGGGGAATAATAATAGAAGGTGGTTTTGGCACATACACGGATAAATCTGGCACACAAACCTTACAATTGGTTACCCCGGCTACTGTTACCCCACAAGCCACAGTTACCTTTAATCTTAAAATCGACCTGCGACAAGATGCAAACTTAGGAGAGTGCAAGTTAAACCTGCTCGGGCTGACCTTTGTAGATGCGAATGATTTGCGTGTAATTCCATCTGTCTTTTTGCCAATTCTTGCTCTGACCCAAATTCAAGAAAAACCTAAAGGACTTGCGGTTTCTTCCCAAAGTCTTATACCGGTAAATGTAAGTAAAGATGACAAAGACATTCCGGCGTTACGGCTAACATTCACTAATCAGGGGGGAACAAATACCGATGTGATTAAGATAGCAACCATAACATTAGGTGTTTCAAATAGGTTCAAGAGTCCAATTTCTGCCGCTGCTGTCCTCTCGAAGGTAATTCTATCCTACGAAGGCACACAAACAACCGCTATCCCGCTTACAGGCTCGAATATAATTATAAATGTAACACCGCCTTTAGAAGTGGCTGTGGATAAATCAAAGGTTATGGATGTAACGCTTGATATATCAAGCGTAGCCACGGCAAAGGATTTCAGGATTAGCTTATTAGTAGATGTTCAGGCAACGGATGATTGGGGTAATCCTGTAGATATTACCGGCGTTTTCCCGATGTGGTCTGAGTCGGCTACTATTTTTGAACCGGATTTTGAGAATTCATTTACCAACTACCCCAACCCATTTGCCGCCGGTAAAGAATCCACCACCATTAGTTATTACTTGCCACAGGATGCTTATGTTACGATTAAAATTTATAGTGTTATTGGCGATATAGTTATTACCTTACTTGAGGATAGTTTCAAATCCAGAGGTATGTACCAGGAGGATAGATGGGATGGTAGAAATGGTGAAGGGGAGATTGTGCTAAACGGGGTATATTTTTGTCAGATTAAGGTAAATTACCTTGCCGGCGGTTCAGACAAAAAGGTGCGAAAGATAGCAGTAGTGCGGTAAATACAATTATCAATTAATAATTAATAATTATAAAGAAGGAGGAATTAATTGAACATATTATTAACTAACGATGATGGGATAAAAGCGGAAGGATTACATATTTTAAGGAAAGGTTTAAGTAAATTGGGCAAGGTAATTATCATTGCCCCTGACCGCGAAAGGAGTGCCACTGGACATTCATTGACCTTAACTCACCCTATCAGGGTAGAAAAGATTGATGAGGATACCTTTGTTACTGATGGGACACCGGCAGATTGTATTAACATAGGTATTTCAGGAATCCTGAAAGAAAGACCGGATTTAATTGTCTCTGGCATCAACCCGGGACCTAATTTAGGCGAAGATGTAACTTACTCAGGCACAGTATCTGCGGCTATGGAAGGAACACTTTTAAAAATCCCTTCTTTTTCTATTTCAATGGGTAGTTATATAGACCCAAAATTTGATTTTGCGGCAGAATTTGCCTCTAAAATAGCTATCCTTATTTTAAATTATGGATTACCACTTCATACCTTCTTAAATGTCAATGTGCCTAATTTATCTGAAGAGAAAATCAAGGGTGTAGCTATTACCCATTTGGGAAATCGGAAATATCAGGAAGAATTAATTAAAAGGCTTGACCCAAGAGATAAAGTCTATTATTGGATTGGGAGTAAAGTAGTAGTTAATGAACAAGCAGAAGAAGGCACAGATGTTGAAGCAATTCAGGAAGATAAAATCTCAATTACCCCAGTTCATTTAGATATGACTAATTATCTGGCTATCCAAGAACTTAAAAAATGGGATTTTTCATATCCATTATAAAGGGTACTATGGTAGGAGTAAAAGGGACAGTTTATGCAAGTCTTTCAAATTTAATTAATGGTAACAAAAATATGTCCTGGTGAGAAAAGAAACATAATCGGTCAGTTACGCGGGGTTATTTTTGACCGGGCAAGGAGAACGCCCCCCTACCCCCCTTTTTTTAAGAGGGAATATGGCACAACCCCGAATGGCACTGACTTAGTGTAAAACTCTTTGAATTTCAACAGGTTGCGTAAGACTAAAATTAAATATTAAATATAAAAATGCAAAATGACAAATCAAATATCAAAAATATTAATTTCTTACCTATGTTGTTATTTTGCAAGTAGTTTTGCATTTTGTCTTATGGTTTTTATTTTTACATTTTGATATGCAATTTTAATATTTATTTTTTAATATTTGATATTTTTGCGTAGATATCTTCTTGTCGAACAAAGGCTTACGCTTAAGTCAGTGCCATTCGGCACAACCCCGTTTTATTCCCCCTTAAAAAAGGGGGTTAGGGGGTTGTTCTCCCCCGCGTAACTGACCGATTACACAAAGGTGTAATGGGTCACTGAATTGGGATATTATACCAATTTCACTAAATTTTTGCCTAATAAGGTATGAAAATAATGCCACCCCTTCGGGGTTTAATTGTAATTGTTTAACAATTGCTATAATAATGTCATCCCTTCGGGATTAA
>JBDRHR010000005.1:0-5671 GCA_043816605.1 Nitrospirota bacterium | reverse complement strand
TGTCTATCTCAACGAAACGATGCTGGAAGAAGCAGTAGGCGATGCGTGGAATCGATTGGTCTCTAATCCCAAACAAATCGTTTCTATATGTAGTTTCGATTGGATTATGGAATCAACGATTACTTTCTGAAATCCGTATTAGGTGCAGGACCTGCCGGATTATCTGCGGCTTTAAGACTTGCAAAACAAGGAATAAAGGTTGAGGTGATAGAGGCAGAACCTCAGGTTGGTGGACTCTGCCGCACCATACAACATAATGATTTTTTCTTTGACCTGGGTGGTCATAGATTTGCTACCACGGATAAAGAACTTGAAAAAGAGATAAAACTGTTGCTGGGCTCGGAGCTTGTAACCAGAACAAGGATTAGTACCATCTGGCTAAATAAAAGGCACATCAATTATCCATTAGAACTGATAGACCTGTTAACGAAAATGAATATATTTACTTCAATACGATGTATCTTTGACTATGTTATGTCCATTTTGAGAAGAAGTATTATTTCATCTTCGGATATAACCTTTGAAGATTGGGTTAGAAACAGATTTGGCAAGGGATTATACTCGATATATTTTGGTCCTTACTCTACAAAACTTTGGGGTATTTTACCAAATTTAATCTCCGCAGATTGGGCTGATTATAGAATCACTTTAATAAACCTCTGGGATGTAGTTTTGAGGTTGTTCAAAATCAAGAAGGACACACCAACTACCTATATTAAAGATTTCTATTATCCAAAATCAGGAGGGATTGGCAGAATATCGGAATGTATGGCAGATGTCATTCAAGCAAATGGAGGAATAATTCATCTCAACTCTACGGTTAAAGAACTACAGGTTGAGAAGGGACTGGTTGTCTATCTCAAGGATGGGATTCTAAACAGTAGGGAGTATGATTTCGTCATTTCCACCATACCATTACCTGAGTTAATTGGTATGATTAGCCCTACACCGGCAAATGAGTATTTAGAGGCGGCATCGAATCTGAGGTTTAGGGGGATAAGGTTTTTCAACCTTTGTCTCAACAAAGAAAGGGTTTCAGAGAATACATGGATATATGTCCCTTCCAAGGATATTATTTTCTTCCGTATTCAAGAACCCAAGAATTGGTCAGAGCACAATGCCCCGCCGGGTAAGACCTCACTTATATTGGAGATTGCCTGTAATAAGGGGGATTATGTCTGGAATATGGATGACAAATTGATTTATAAGCTCTGCATCGATGGACTAAAAAAGATGGGATTTGACCTGGATGGATATGTTACCGATTACTTTTCTATCAGGGTGCCGGACGCTTATCCAATATATACGCTCGATTACAAGGCACATCAAGGGAAGTTATTTGAGTTTTTAGCTCAATATAAAAAGGTAGTTTGTTGTGGCCGTCAGGGACTTTTTTGGTACAATGCGATGGATGAGGCAATGTGTTCGGGGTTTGAGGCGGCGGATAAGATTTTAGCTCAGGCTTAAAAGACTTTTTGACAGGATTAACAGGATGGACAGGATAATTTTTAATGATTAGGGATTAGTTCCAAGAAGGTTGTGTAACCTGATTTATCTTGTTTATCCTGTTATCCTGTCTGAATTAAGGGTATTTTCAGATGAAGAAAAGCAAGGGAAGTAAAGAAAAGAAAATTGATATTAAACCCTTTGCCGGAGGTGCTACCTCTATGATAAGTCGTATATGGCCAGGGATACCTGTTTGCATTATCATTCTTGGTGCATTCCTCATAAGACTTTACCATCTATACTCCATTATCCATAACGATCCAAACTACCTTAATTTTGCCGGTACTGATATGTCCGCTTATGACTCAACAGCTATGCAGATAGTCAATGGAACACTTCCTAAAGAGCCATACAGTTGGTATCCGGCATATTGTTATTTTGTGGCAACAGTATATTTTATATTTGGACATAGTCCTGTAACGGCAATGGTCATCCAGAGTTTAATTGGCAGTATTACCTGTTGGCTGGTATATCTGATTGGTAAGAAGTTGTTCAATAAATCGGTAGGTATAATTGCCGCTTTGCTTTGTAGTCTGTATGGTACTTATATAATGTATTCAGCGGTATTACTCTCGACGGCATTAGATACCTTACTTACTACCTTAGCCGTATTCATTGGTCTCAAAGTTGTAGAACGAAAAAATAAGGTCTATTTTTTGGTATTAGGAGTGGTTTTAGGGTTATCAATTCTCTCAAGGCCTAATATGCTGTTAGTTGCACCATTTTTCTTAATCTACCTATTAATCATGATTAAGGGAATAAAGAAGGCTCTCTTTGCCTCCTTATTGGTTATCGCCGGGATGGTAATGATGCTCGCACCGGTTACTATCCGTAATTATGTGTATAGCGGTGGAAAGTTTATCCCCATCGTTACCGGTGGCTCATTGGAGGTATGGATGGGTAATAACGAGGATTCAGATGGTATTTACTATGCCTCACCACTTGCAAAATATATTGAACAGCACTTTAAGGAACTTGGTAAGGAAGACCCATATTTAGCCGATACAATAGAGTTTATTACCAAAAAACCTGATAAATTTTGCCTGCTTTTATTAAAGAAACTGGCATTATTCTGGAATGGTGAAGGGATACATGACAATAATATTATGTATGACCGAATCAGGGATAAATCCCCTATTCTCTGGTTATCTTTGTCTTATGGTTTAATTGCACCTTTAGCCCTTACCGGCATGGTACTTTTATTGTTAAGGGGCAGAAATCCTCAACAAGTTAAGGCACCCATTAGGGGAAAAGTTATTGAGGCACCCATTTGCCTGCCCAAAAAGGCACTTCTTCTTTACCTTGTTATATTTGGCTTTATGAGTAGCATCGTCCTATTTTTTGTCCAATCCAGGGTTCGACAACCTATTATCGCCTGTCTGATAATATTTGCCTCCTTTGCCATATATTGGTTTTATAAGAACATCTGGAGACAGAAACAAAAGACATCTCCATTACTCCTTTTTGTAATTATATTCGGCATTTTTTATGGGTTAGTGAACACGCAAACTTATATGAGATGGCTTTATCCAATCATTAAACCACACGGGTTCTGTATTGAGAAAAGATATGGAACTATTATCAGGGATATTAGTGGTGTTTGGCATGGGAATAAGGCAGTTGATTTAAATGCGGAGAATAAGGTTTTAAAGAAGGAGTTGTTCATTGATTTTGAGCCCAAATCTAAAGAAAAGGGTATCGGGTTAAATATGTTCTATTCATGTGAAGATAAAGGGGCTCTATCCATTGAAATTAATGGGAAAAAGATTCCTGATATTAGTTTAAGCCGGCTTAATAGCGGTGGATTTTATCGTGTAGTAAGACTTGGAATAAAACCGGAATTTTTCAAGAGGGGAGTGAACACAATCATATTCAGGGTTACAAAAGGCTCATATTTACAAATACCTATTGATAATTACTATAAATACAAAAGGAGTATGTTCTCTAACGATAATGGTAAAAGTTGGAAGGTAAAGGATGGGGAGTATATGATATATTTTGACCTGCAGAAAGCCAGATAGTAAAAAGTTATAAAGTTATAAAGTTAAAAGTCAGAATCCAGAATAGTAGGTTCTTTTATTCTGTCTCCTGCCTCTTAACTTTCAACTTTTTACTTCTTCAGGGGACATATTTTATTATTCCCGGTCCAATCATTTTTGTCAACCATATCGGTAATTTCTGCCATATTTTTATGCACACGCTAAACTTGGGATTATTGACATCAATCTCTGGCATACCTTTAGCTTTATTCAGGTAATATTGGTAATAGAGTTGTTTTGGGACTGCTCCGATATTCTTTTTAAAATTGAATGTCCCTGAATGCTTTATGGAACGGCCTATATTAAAATGGGCTAAGCCATTCTCATGATAATATTTTATACATTCCCAGTAAAATAAATTATTAGGGGCTAAGTCCAAAAAATCTTTATTAGAGGCTGTCCATGGATTATACAGTGTATCCTTGAACGGAATTAATAACCCGGCGGCAATAACCTTATCCTGTTTTTTAATAACTAAGATGGTGGAGGTTTGAAATTCATCCATAACATTTCGAAAGAAGTCAAGTCCATATACTGGAGTTCCTAAATCTCGCATCCTGCGGACAAATAAAGAATAAAAATCTTTCAGGTAGTCCTTGCTTAGAGCAACTACCAGAGGTGCTACCTCCTTAATGTCTGATTTTAATGCCTTCCTTACCATATTACGATTCTTTGATGGGAGTTTGTCCCACATACTCTCTAAATCACTTTCCATATCCATAGAAAAGGTGACATAGATATCCTTAAGGTGTAGCTCCGTTTCATTACTTGGCGTGATATTTCGCAGTTCAAGATAATTGGCACCAAGTGTATTGGTTATCCGCTTTATTTCACGGAGCAGTTCTTGTTCAACATCAGGATTATCGGCTAATACTCCGCTGTAACTGGTAAATGGCAGTGAAATCAAACTACACCCTGAGATGGGATGCTTGATTAAAAAGCAAGGTAGCACACCAACAATCCTTTCCTCATCCTTAGCCAAAATATAGTACGGCTTATGGCCAAAACTCTTTTCAACCACCCTTCTCCAGTTTAATAAATGGTAAGGGGTGGCTGATGGTGAGGGTGAATTCTTGACATACTCATCCCAATATATTTCATCATCCGTAGTCAACTCACATATTTTCAGCATATTAACCATTCCTTCTCAGGTAATCAATGTAAAAAGGGGTTATTAGATTTTCATAGAATTGAGGTAATAGTTCAGCCACGAAGGCACAAAGACACAAAGAAAACAGAAAAACTTCAGGAACTATAAGGTTCAAAAGGTTGATTTTATTGTTCTTTTGTTCTTTAGTTCTTCTGTTTGTGAGTTATTTTCGTGCATTAGTGTCTTAGTGGCTGAATTGTTACGAATTGAGAATACCTTGTTAGGATAGTCTATCTTTAAGGTGAAATTATTCAAAAAACTCCTAACCCCCAACAAGGGAACATGTAGATTTGGCAGGAAATCAATCAAGACATTTTCTGTTGAGAAGTCAAACACTTTTATGCAAACAGTGTGAGTATATACAACCGTTTCGCCATTGCCGGTACCTACTGTTTTTTGATGTCCGCATTGTAAATTGTGTCCTAATAAGGAAGCAAAAGAAGCAGGCAAGGCACATTCATCAGCTCCAGTGTCTATCAGTGCATACACAGTTATTTCTTTGTAATTCTCTGGATTCACAATTGTAATCGGGAGATACGTGCGTACTATGTCACCAGGATAAGTTGCAAAAAAAGGGTAATTCTCAACCAACATAATAAATATATGTCACCCCTTTCTCTGGAACATAAAGAAGAATGGGAGATTGAACATTCTCCTTTCTTGCTTCATTCAGAGCTTCTTCCGGTGTAATTCCAGAGCCAACAATAGTATTGTCCTTTGCACTTACCATAGCAACATATTGTCCATTGTATTTATCGGAATTAACTAATACTCTTTCCATAATCAAATATTATAGCACAGATTTTTAACTATGTCAAACAAAAAATTTGACTGATTGTAATGGGTCACTGAATTGGGATATTATACCAATTTCACTAAATTTTTGCCTAATAAGGTATGAAAATAATGCCACCCCTTCGGGGTTTAATTGTAATTGTTTAACAATTGCTATAATAATGTCATCCCTTCGGGATTA
>JBDRHR010000004.1:0-8457 GCA_043816605.1 Nitrospirota bacterium | reverse complement strand
GAGAAAAGGGGTCCAGGATTCGAGGGTTCAAGGGTTTAAGTGAAGAGTTTTTCCTTATTACACTTGACCCCTCGACCCCTTAACCCCTTGAATCCTTTTGATAAATTTTTCCATGTTTCCCCCTGAAGACTGACCCATTACCCTCATTGTTAAAAAAATATTGACTTAAACAAAATTATCTGGTATTATATGAGAGGAGAATTATTGATGATAGATTGGAGAAAAAATGGATATAAAAGATGAAGTAGTTAAATTGACTGATAAGGCAAAACAGG
Source organism: Nitrospirota bacterium (assembly GCA_043816605.1). Classification (GTDB taxonomy): domain Bacteria; phylum UBA9089; class CG2-30-40-21; order CG2-30-40-21; family SBAY01; genus JBDRHR01. Next base: position 8,182 of record JBDRHR010000004.1, on the reverse strand, counting down.
CGTCGAGAGGATTAGCCAACCTGTCTTCTGGAGTAAAGAATAAGGCATTGGTAACTATGGCAGAGGCTCTGGAATCCCAGTCTGAAGCGATTTTAAAAGAGAATGCTAAAGATATGGAGGAGGCTAAAACGGCTAATTTGTCCCCTACCCTGCTTGACCGACTTAAATTAAATGAGAGCCGAATAAAGGCTATGGCAAGTGGTTTACGAGATGTAGCTAATCTGCCAGACCCGGTTGGTGAGGTAATCTTGATGTGGAAGCGGCCTAATGGATTGCAAATAGGTCGTGTCAGAGTTCCTCTTGGCGTGGTTGGGATTATTTATGAGGCAAGACCAAATGTAACCGCAGATGCGGCTGGATTGTGTCTTAAATCCGGTAATGCCGTGGTGCTTAGAGGCGGCTCTGAGGCAATCAATTCTAACCAAATAATTGCTAAAATTTTAACCGAGGCTTCTGTGCCTCTTGGGATTCCTGAAGGAAGTATCTCATTTATTCCCTTTGCCGAGCGTGAGGCGGTGCGGGAATTAGTTAGACTAAATAAATATGTGGATGTGATTATTTTGCGTGGAGGGAAGGGATTGATAGAAACAATTGGCAGTGAGGCAAAGGTGCCGATTATCGCTCATGGTGAGGGTAATTGCCATGTTTATGTAGATTCGCCGGCAGATTTATCCATGGCGGAGGAGATTACCTTTAACGCCAAGGTGCAAAGACCCGGTGTGTGCAATACAATTGAGTCGCTTTTAGTTCATCAGGATGTTGCCCAAGAATTTTTGCCGACTATGATTAAACGGCTCAAGGAGGCAAAGGTAGAGATAAGAGGTTGTGAGAAAACACGGCAGATAGTGTCGGGAATAATCTCGGCAACACAAGAAGACTGGGGGATAGAATATCTCGATTTGATTTTAGCAGTAAAGGTGGTCGCAAATTTAGATGAGGCAATTGAGCATATTAACACCTACGGCTCATCTCATTCGGATGCTATTATTACCTCATCTTATGCTAATGCCCGCAGATTCTTGCAAGAGGTGGACTCAGCCGCAGTCTATGTCAACGCCTCAACTCGATTTACCGATGGTAGTGAGTTTGGCTTAGGAGCGGAAATTGGTATCTCAACTCAAAAATTACATGCCCGAGGACCTATGGGGCTGGTAGAATTGACTACGACTAAATTTATTATACTTGGTGATGGACAAATTAGGGAGTAATCAATTATGAAAAAATTCGAAATTCGAAATTCGAAATTCGAAATTCGTATTGGCATAATGGGTGGTACCTTTAACCCTATTCATTATGGGCATTTATTAGCCGCAGAGGAGGCAAGACAACGGTTTAATTTACAAGAGGTTATTTTCGTTCCTTGTGCCCGACCTCCTCATAAAAATCAATCGGATATTGCCGGTCCAGAGGCTCGATATAAAATGGTTTGTTTGGCTATTAGTTCGAATGAATATTTTAAAGCTTCTGATATTGAGCTCAAACGAGGAGGTCCGTCTTATTCCGAAGATACCTTGCGGGAATTTAAGAAAATATATGGAGAGCAGGCTGAATTATATTTCATTATCGGGGCGGATGCGATTGCAGAATTGGATACATGGAAGAATGTAGAAAAATTGCCACAACTCTGTCGGTTCATCGCGATTAATAGACCGGGATATAACTTAAAATCAAAGGATTTTACTCATATATTAGAAATTCCAGGCGTAGATATATCTTCTACCGCCATCAGACAGCGGATAAAAGAAGGAAAATCAATTAAATACTTAGTGCCAGAAGAAGTAGAAAACTATATTTATGAGCAGGGATTATATAAGACTTTGTCTATTGGATAAAATGGGAAATAGGAAGTAAATCAATAATACTTCCAAATTTTTCTTGATAAATTGTTCTATGTATGCTATAATATTTATGGCACGGATTAAGGATTATCAAAATAATGATAGGTATAGGAGAAATTGAGCTAAAATTAAAAGAGATACTTTCTAAAGATAGATACCTTCATTGTCTTAATACCCAGAAAATAGCCTCTTTTTTAGCTCAGCATTATGTTGTTAATCCACATAAGGTTAGAATAGCGGCGCTATTACATGATTGTGCTAAGGATTTATCGGTAGATTTATCAAAAGATTATATAATAAAATATGAGATTGTTTTGGATGAGATAGAGAAAAACGAAAGTAAATTATGGCATGGTCCGGTAGGAGCTGTGCTGGCTAATGAAAAATTTGGTATTGCTGATAAGGAGATTTTACGAGCTATTAGAATCCATTCTACTCTGGATAAAAATCCCTCTACCATGGAGAAAATAGTTTATGTCTCTGATTATATGGATTATCGGGAAAGTAAAGAAGATGAAAAATCTTATGAAAGGTTAAGAAATATTGCCATAACAGAACTTGATATAGTTTGCTTCTGGATAGTAAATTTTAAAATCCTTGATATTCTAAAGTATCGTGGGGTTATCCATCCAAGGACGATAGAAGTAAGAAATGAACTTATAAGTAATTTACAAGATAAGATGAAATATTACGATATATGAAATTGGTCGCTTTAATGAAGTAGGAGAGAATTATGGCTAATGAAAGAATAACAGAAGACATAGTAAGAAAACATTTTAATTCTTACTCTGATGAATGCACAATAGAAGAACAAAAATCCTCAAATCCCAAAATTGACAAGTTGCTGAAAAACGCCTCTAAGAAAGGGAGCGAAAAGGGATATCCTGAATTTATCATTTCTTTGCCGAAAAATCCTGATTTTATTATAGTAGTTGAGTGTAAGGCAAACATTGCCAAACATCAAAGTTGGACATTAGACAAGTACGATGAATATGCAGTGGACGGAGCATTATTGTACGCCTCCTTTCTTTCTAAAGAATATGATGTCTTGGCAATTGGCATAAGTGGACAAAACTTAAAAGAGATTAAAGTGTCGCACTATCTGTACTTAAAAGGAGAAAAAAAACCTGTCCCGATTTTCGGTAACGAGTTATTGGATATAGAAAGCTACATTAATGGCTATTTAAAAAGTCCTGAGAAATTCAGACAGGATTATGATGCACTTCTTGATTTTTCAAGGGAATTGAATGTGGAATTGCATCACCATAAAATACCAGAAAAAGATCGTGCTTTGTTAATTAGTAGTATCCTCATAGCATTAGATGATAGGGCATTTCGCAAGGCGTACAAGGAATATGAAAAACCAGAGGAACTTGCACACTCTTTAGTTACGACTGTTTCAAATGTATTACGCAAGGCAAATTTACTTGAGAAAAACTTAAAAAATCTTAATATTCAATTTAGTTTTATTCACACCGATACATCGTTATCAACCAAGCAAGGTGTGTTACGAAATTTAATAGATAGTATTGATAAACATATAAACACATTCATAAAAACACACGAATATTATGATGTATTAGGGCAGTTATACATTGAATTTTTACGATATGCTAATAGTGATAAAGGATTAGGCATTGTTCTTACCCCGCCCCATATCACAGAATTATTTTGTGAGTTGGCGTGTGTCCATAAAGGCAGTGTAGCGTATGATAATTGTGCTGGCACAGGTGGGTTTCTAATTAGTGCTTTAAACAGGATGGTAAAAGATGCAAAAGGCGACTTGGACGAAATTAAAAAAATAAAGGAGAAACAGGTAATAGGAGTAGAGTTTCAAGCACATATATTTGCATTGGCTTGTTCTAATATGTATCTTCATGAAGATGGCAAAACTAATATTATCAATGGTGATTGTTTTGATATTGAAGTAATGGAGCAGATAAAAAAATATAAACCAACCGTGGGCTTTTTAAATCCACCATACAAAGCGGACAAAAAGAAAGATACCGAAGAATTGGAATTTGTGCTAAACAATTTAGAAGTATTACAGTTAGGTGGAATTTGTATAGCCATAGTGCCTATGCAATGTGCATTGGCTCAAAAAGGAAAAATATATGAGATAAAAAAAAGACTTTTAGAGAAACATACATTAGAAACGGTATTATCAATGCCTAATGAATTGTTTTTTGATTCTGATGTAGGAGTGGTTACCTGTGTAATGATATTTACTGCAAATAAGCCACATCCAACAAATAAAGAAACATATTTTGGGTATTACAAAGATGATGGATTTGTAAAACGAAAAACCAAAGGTAGAATAGATGCTTTTGGTAAATGGGAAAGTATTAAAGCAGAATGGGTATCATCTTACATTAACAGAAAAGCAAAAGCGGGATTTAGTGTAAATAAAATTGTTACTGCTGAAGATGAATGGTGCGCTGAAGCGTATATGGAAACAGATTATTCAAATTTAAGTGAAAAAGATTTTATCAATGAAATAAAAAAATATGTGGCTTTTGAGGTATTAAATCAATGAAATTAGTTCCGTTAAATAGTTTATTTAACATTAAATATGGCAATCAATTTGATCTATACAAATTAGATGTTTCGGAAGAAAGCAACATAAATTTTGTATCAAGGTCAAGCCAGAATTTAGGTGTTGTTTGTAAGATTTCTAAATATAAAAATATAGAACCATATCCTGTTGGGCTTATTACCGTGACACTAGGCGGTTCATATTTATTAAGTTCTTTTGTCCAACAAAGCCCATTTTATACAGCCCAAAATATAAAAATATTAACTCCTAAAAAACAAATGTCATTTAATGAAAAAGTATTTTATTGTAAATGTATAGAAAAGAACAGATTCAGGTATACCTCTCATGGAAGAGAAGCAAATATTACTTTAGATACCATTCCTGTTCCTGAAAAAGTGCCAAATAGATATATCAATATTAAAACAGATACCTTGTTTGATTTAGATAGAAAGCCCATTAACAATACAAGAATTGAATTAGGAAGTTCCACATGGAAATATTTTCCACTATCTCAATTATTCAAGATAAAAGGCACAAAAACCACTCCTGTATTAGAATTAGAAGAATACGGAATAGGTAAATATCCTTATGTAACAACACAAGTTACTAATAACGGAGTAGAAAGTTTTTATGATTTTTATACTGAAGAAGGAAATGTGCTAACTGTAGATAGTGCTGTTTTGGGTTATTGTAGTTATCAACCATTAACATTTTCAGCAAGTGACCATGTTGAAAAACTTATACCTAAATTTAGTCTTAATAAATATGTCGCTTTGTTTATTTCTACAATAATCAATGCTGAACAATATAGATATAATTACGGTAGAAAATGCTGTCAAGAAAGAATGAGAAAAGCACATATAAATTTACCATCAAAAAAGGGTGTTCCTGATTTTGAATTTATGGAAAGTTATATTAAATCATTACCCTATTCAAGTTCAATATAGATACTATTTCGATGATTAAAAGAAGTGCCCAATTTTAACTAATAGTAGGACAGGCGTCTTGCCTGTTGAAAGTAGGTAGTAATTTGCCCAAAAAATCGGTAAAAAAAATAGCTTTACTCTGTGCACAAGCCGCCTTAGATAAAAAGGCAAATGATGTTGTCGTCCTGGAAATGAAGGGCTTAACTGATATGGCTGATTATTTTGTTATCTGTAGTGGCACATCCGATGTGCAAGTGCGGGCTATTGCTAATGGAATAGATGAATCATTAAGTAAAGAAAAGATAAAGATTCACCATATCGAAGGATATAAAGAGGCGACATGGACAGTGATAGATTTATTCGATGTGGTGGTGCATATATTTTATGAGGAAACTCGAAAATTTTATGATTTGGAAACTTTATGGGCAGATGCAAAGGTGATTAAATTATAAATTATGAATTATGAATTATAAATTAAAAAAATATGGGAAGAAAATGGGAGAAGAAGAGAGGTAAAAGAGAATGAAATACAGTATAGGAGTTATGAATTTGCTATAAGAGTGATAAAACTGGTTTCTGGTTTGCCTCAAACACAAATAAGTAAAGTATTAGGAGGGCAAATTCTTCGGTCAGGCACATCGATAGGGGCAAATGTAGAAGAAGCAATTGGGGCATACAGCAAAAATGATTTTACTAACAAAATGAATATTGCCCAAAAGGAAGCCAGAGAATCTAATTACTGGTTAAGATTAATTAGAGATAGTGAGTTGGTGAACAAAGATAAGATGGAACCAATCATTCAGGAATCGGAGGAAATAACCAGGATTTTAACCTCAATAGTAAAAACATCAAAACAATAGTTCCTAATTCATAATTTATAATTCATAATTATTTTATGGGGGTGTGGCGCAGCGGGAGCGCGCTTCCTTGGCATGGAAGAGGCCAGGGGTTCAATTCCCCTCACCTCCACCATTTATTAATTATCAATTATCACTAAACTTTTGCAAATTTTGCTCAAAGCCAGTAAAATATTGAATAAAGAATATCGAATATCGAATTATGAAGTCTCGTTCTCCTTTATTTTATCTTCCTTCAACATTCATTATTCCTTGTTCGATATTCGATATTCTCTGAAATTTTGCAAAAGTTCAGTTATCAATTGTTAACAGGAGAAAATGAAGGAAGATAAAGAAGGAAATATCCTATGCGGGCTTGTGTACAACGAGTACAAGAGGCATCTGTATCTGTTGAGAACAGGGTGATTGGCAAAACAGATAAAGGGTTAGTGATTTTACTGGGAATTACCCATCAAGATACGATTAAAGATGCAGAATGTCTGGCAAATAAAATTGTTAATTTGCGAATATTTGGGGATGAGGCTAATAAATTTAATTTTTCATTATTAGATATTAATGGTCAGGCTTTGATTATTTCCCAATTTACCTTATACGGCGATTGTCGTAAAGGACGGAGACCGGATTTTACTCAGGCGGCTACTCCTGAATTAGCCAGAGAGTTATACCTCAAATTTATAGAGTTAGTAAAAAAGACAGGAGTTAAGACAGCAGAAGGCGAATTTGGGGCTAAAATGTTAGTTGACATTCACAATGATGGTCCGGTAACCTTAATTTTGGATAGTAAAAATGGCTGAAATTCATAAATTAATCGTTGGTTCTATTGCGAGTAATTGCTATATCTTAAGTGAAAAGGATGAGGCAATTATTATTGACCCGGGAGGTGATGCCCAACTAATTCTTAACAAATTGAATGAGTTAAGGGCTAAACCCATTTATATCGTTAATACCCATGGACATAGTGACCATATCTTGGCTAATGATGAAATAAAAGAGGCTACAGGGGCAAAAATCCTTATTCATAAAAACGATGCCCGTATGCTTACTGATGCCTTCTTAAATCTATCAGCCTTTATTGAGCAACCAATAGTTTGTCAGAATGCGGATAAATTATTAGAAGATGGGGAAGACATCAAAACAACTAATTTAACATTAAAGGTTATCCATACCCCAGGACATACCCAAGGTGGAATTTGTCTTGTGGGAGATGGATTTGTCTTCACCGGCGATACCTTATTTGAATCTGGGATTGGCAGGACTGATTTCCCAGGCGGGTCATATAAAACCTTGATTAATTCTATCACCAGGCGGCTTTTAACTCTACCCGATGAATTTATTATTTACCCGGGACATGGAGATATTTCTACTATTGGAACAGAAAGGCAAACTAATCCATTTTTGTAACACTTTAGCTATCTGAAGTAAAGATTAACCACAAAGGCGATTTAAATTCGAAATCCGAATATCGAAATTCGAAACAAATTTGAAATTCAAATGACCAAATGTTTCAAACATTACTGGGCTAAAGCCTAGATTTTTGGAGGGTTTCCCCTCCTCCGCTCTAAAGAGCGGAGTTATTGTCTCTATTCCTTATTTCTTCTTTTTAATAACTCCGCCATTTATGGCGGAGATGCAGGCAACACAACTAACCTGGCTTTAGCCCTGACAATCAGGCAAAAATTTTATAAAAATCGTATTACCTATCAATTCCCAATTCAACAAGATGTGCCCCTGATATTCCCTCAGCAATATTTGTGGATAAAGATAAGTTTATTAAGGGGAAATAATTTTGGAAAATCCTAAAAACCTGCGTTCATCTGCGTCCTATATCGTTTCATTGCTTTTTGCCTCAGTACGAATTTAGCCATACCACCGCTTAAATATGTATAATACGGATTTCAGAAAGTAATCGTTGATTCCATAATCCAATCGAAACTACATATAGAAACGATTTGTTTGGGATTAGAGACCAATCGATTCCACGCATCGCCTACTGCTTCTTCCAGCATCGTTTCGTTGAGATAGACA
>JBDRHR010000003.1:0-3316 GCA_043816605.1 Nitrospirota bacterium | reverse complement strand
CTGTAGAAAAAACTAAATGTCCTGAGAGAAAAACTCGATGTCCAAAAGTAGAAACCCAATGTCCACCATGCATAACACAAGAACCAATAGATACCAAATGCCCTGTAGAAAAAACTAAATGTCCTGAAAGAAAAACTCGATGTCCAAAGGTAGAAACCCAATGTCCACCATGTATAACGCAAACACCAATAGATACCAAATGTCCAGCAGAAAAAACTAAATGTCCTGAAAGAAAAACCATGTGTCCAAAGGTAGAAACCCAATGTCCACCATGTAATACAGAACAGATAGAGAAATAACTAAAAGAGAAAGGGAGGGGTTGAATTTACCACTCCTCCCTCTTCCTTAATTTCTTTCCTTGCTCATTTAAATGAAGTTAATCTCCGCAATTTTTCTAAAATTCACCCTTTAGGATTTCATCTGGAGTTAATCCTTCAGGATTTCATTTATGCAATAAAAGGCTAAAGCCTGAACTCCAACCAAATTCCTATACATAAATATAATTTCCCGACGAATCAACAGCCACAATAGCAGGGAAATCTTTTACCTTAAGTTCAAAGATTGCCTCTGTTCCAAATTCAGGATAGGCAACTACTTTTGCCTGTATAATTTTTTGTGATAACCATGCACCTGCACCACCAATGGTAATAAAATAAATACACCCATATTCCTTAATGGCAGAAATTACCTCCTTTGACCTTTTACCTTTACCAATTGTACCAATAACGCCATTCTTCAAAAGTATGGGAGTGAACACATCCATTCTGGAGCTTGTTGTTGGACCTGCTGAACCTATAATTTCCCCTGGTTTTGGAGGCGTAGGACCGGTATAATAAATGGTTATATCCTTTAAAGAAATGGGAATCCCCTCTTGAAAGGGGGGAGGGGGGGTGTTTTCTTCTAAACCTTCAGCCAATTTTTGGTGTGCCTTATCACGAGCAGTATATAGAAAACCATTAAGTAATATCTCCTCCCCAACCTTTAATTCTTCAACTATTTCCTTGTTCAAAGGTAACTCAATTCTTCTCATAAACCTTCCTTATCTATTAGGTTAGGGTATCTTTTTCCCACTCTCAACCCTGAACCCTGAACCCTTTCTCCCTGAATTAATACACCTCAACTTGCCCCATCCCCTTTGATTTTGCCCTGATAAGGCTCATTTCAAGATAATCAAGAAGTTTATTTTTGTCCTTTATATGAGCTTGAGGATAGGTAAGAATTCCAATACATACAGTTGTTTTATAAGGATGACTGGGGTCTTTTTCAACAAAAAATTCCTCTTTCCCTATTCGTTCACTAAGTTCTTTGGCAAATGTAAGTATATCTGTTGCGTTCAATCCCTGCAGACAAACAATAAACCTATCATTTTTAACCCGGGCAATACAATTTGGTTTTTCTTTGATACATTTCTTTATTTCCCGCACGATCACACAAAGAAGTTTATCGCCTTCTATTTGGCTGTATTTATTATTAATTTCTTTAAAATTATCCACTTCTAAGGCTATCAAAGATACCGGTTGGTTAGAATCTAATATTTTGGCTAAATAGTTCTTGAGATATTTAAGATTATAAGTTTGCGTTAATTTATCTCGTTCCAGAAGCACTTCTGTTTTAGATGCACTTGTTATTCTTCCAATGGCTAATGAGGCAATATCTGCAATAAAAGAAAGTAGTCTTTGAGTACGGAAATCAAAGGCATTTTCCTTGCTGCTAAAAACCACCAAAAGTCCAATTATCTTCCCTTTGTCTTTAAGGATAACATTCAGTGAGGAATTAAATTCTTGTGCCGGCTCTACTTGGATAGTGGTAGTCTCGTCCTCTTCAATTATTGAGAAAGAAGCCATAGGTTGAGTAGTTTCCAATTCCTGATGTTCCTCCCAGAGTTTTTCTAATTTCATCTGGATATCCTGGAGTAATCTTTCACTGATTGGATATGCCCTTTTTCCACCGAGTTTGATTTCATTGTCTTCTAAGAGAAGGTAAGTTGCAAGTTCACAATCAAAAAATGGCTGGATTTTGCAGACAATTAATTTAAGGATTTCCTCCGCATCATCTAAGGCGGTAATTTCCATACCAATAAAATAAAGGAAATTTAGTTCTTCTGCCTGAGCTTCTAATCTTACCGCCTGTTCTTCTAATCTTTTTACCTGAGATTCTATTTTTTGGGCATAGGTTTTAAGTTGTTGTGCCTTTTCATTAAGCTCTATTGCCTGGGTTTTAAGGTTAAAAACCTCTTTTCCTATCCTTTTTGCCTCTTCACCAAATGCCTTTGTCTGGGAATCTAATTCCTCCTCATCCCCGGTTTCAATCTCAAATTTCCAAACCCCTTTTTCCAATTCAGTAGTTTCTTTATCCAATTGGGTTGTATCCATAATTATATCCTCTGCCTCTGCCAACAAGGTTTTTACTCGTTCCATATCAAAATAGTCTTCTCCTGTATTCCTATCAATGGATGATTGAGATATCAAGAAAGCCAATTCAATTATTCCATGAAGTAAATTAGGAGAAATAGCAACCGTTTCCATAATCATAGAATATAGCTCATTTGGGTCTATTTTAAGGTGGCGTGCCCTTTCCTTGTAAAATTCCATTCTCAGGCTTCCATCTAAAATTTGGCAACCACCAATAATGCCAATTGTCTCACGATGGGAAATAAGCGGATATGCAAACCCCAGAAAGCCACAGTAACATCTACTAATAATAGGTTTCTTCTGGAATTCCACCTCTTTTATTAAAGAAGGAAGATACTCCTCCTCACATCTTTTTCTTAATGATTTTTTAATTAATTGGCAATGTCGGCTATCTTGAGGGGTATTATAAACAAATTCACCAAATTCATTTAATACCCAACATGGAGTTCCTATTCTGGCAAGAAAAATCTTTCTAATTTGTTTCCATTCCTTACTATTAATAAAATCAGTTAAAATATGCTCACTGTCTATTGATTTATTCATGATGATTAAACTATACCACAAACATAAGACTAATGTCAAGTTTTTTGTAGCCGTTCAGATGGTGTAATATAAGGAGCAGATGGGAATGGCACTGACTTAAGCGTAAGCATTTGTTCAACAAGAAGATATCTACGCAAAAATATCAAATATTAAAAATTAAATATTAAAATTACATATCAAAATGTAAAAATAAAAACCATAAGACAAAATGCAAAACTACTTGCAAAATAACAACATAGGTAAGAAATTAGTATTTTTGATATTTGATTTGTCATTTTGCATTTTTATATTTAATATTTAATTTTAGTCTTACGCAACCTGTTGAAATTCAAAGAGTTTTACACTAAGTCAGTGCCATTCGG
>JBDRHR010000002.1:0-22873 GCA_043816605.1 Nitrospirota bacterium | reverse complement strand
GGAATTTTTTGGTTAGCCTGTCAAGGGGATATAGTGTCCAAAATAAGATTTCAATAGTTACAGAATAGAGGATAAAAATACATAACTCCTTGATACCAAAAGGCTTATTAAAGAGAAAAGGGGATTTTCAGATGAAAGATGGAATCATATAATATTTTGGCATCCTGATTTAGAAGACCACTTAGAAGAGATTTTGCTTACTTTGAAATATGGAAGACGAAAACAAGACCCTTTTGAGCCAGAGAAATATAAATATTATCGAAAAACTGATATTTTACTACCAGAATATAACTATATTGTAGTGATTGTAAAATTTATCCTGAATAATTTTGTCATTACTGCTTATCCAATTTTTAAATATTCAAAGTAGAAAGGAAGGAGTAACTTATGAACAAAGAGTTAATGTTTGGGTATGATAAGGAGGCAGATGTTTTGTACCTTTCAATTGGTATCCCACAAAAGGGAGCAGTGTATGTAGAACTTGACAATGAGCAAGTTCTTCGAGTTCATCCTAATACAAAGGAAGTTCTTGGATTAACCATTATGAACTTCTCAAAGAAGTTTTCAATGAAAAAGCCATTTGCCTCTGTCCCCTTAATTGCCAATTTTACACCAGAGAAGAAAATTGAGGAATTAGTAGAAATGTCAAGATGAAGATTAGGGGTGGATGTAAGGTTTCAGTTATCAGTTATCAGCGGTCAGAGGTTAGAGTGCAGGTATCTCTCATCTCCTTCTAACTCCTAACTTCTGTTTTCTGTCTTATCTGTGTTTTTGCTGATTGCTGATACCTGAATGCTTACACATTATCCTATCTGACATTGGAAGAACGATATGACCAAAGAACAACTCCATAAACTAATTATCCAGGGTGAAGGGCAGCGGTTAGAGTTCAAAGAATCTATTGCTGAATTGGACAGGGTTATTCAAACTTTATCTGCTTTTGCTAATGCTAATCCTGATGGCGGATGTGTTCTCATTGGAATAGTGGATAAAGGCAAAATCAAAGAAGTGCTCATTGGGAAAGAGACGATAAAGCAGATAGCTGATAAAATCTCTGCCCATACCGACCCGGTTCTTTATCCTGGTTGAAAAGAATATCTTGGTAAAAAAATGAAAGAAACAAAGAAGAAAACCCAAATAGAGGAAATAATAAAGGAAGAAAGTAATATCTTCTGGTGGCTAAAGCGGGATTTGACTACTCTAAGTGTCAAAACATCAGAGGGAATGGAATTATCCCTTACACCTGCTCAAGAAGATGGATGGGAAGAGAGTATTCATGCGGAGGTAAGGTCAGTAGCCCGTTTTTTGAAGACACACTCAGCTCTTCTTTTACCAGACGACGATAGGGCAATGGCGGTAACAGTCTATAAAAAACTCAATAAGTCTCTTTGGGAGACCAAAGAATCAACTTTTCAATATGCAAAAGAAAAACTTGAAATTACCGATATTTTGCCCGACATACAAAAAGCCCTTTTACTGGTCCAGAACAAAACACCTATTCTGGGAGGCTTGCCTCGTTATGGATATGATTTTAAAGGAGAATCTATTTCAACGAGGCAAGCCTCTACAGTGCGGGATGAAGCCATTTGTGCCTTATCAAGGCTTGTTACTGTGGAGGATAAAAACGGTAACGAGGCAAGCCTCAACGAGGCAAGCCTCTATCACGAGAAGGTAGTAGATATTTTTCTGGAGGTGATTGAAAACAGGGGTAAGGAAAAATGGAGCACCGTCCACTCAGCTATCCTGGGGCTGTGGCCATTTCTTTCTGAAACAACTATCTTAATTGAATTACTTTTCCAGTCTGCGGCAAGTGAGAAAATCACTTATGAGGAGTTGATTACCTCAGAAGCAGCGGCTGTTGCCCTGAAAAATCAAGCTATATGCTTACCCGGAGGATTAAATGAACATCGCAGCCATATTGAGAATATCCTTAATTTGGCATATCAGGAATATCTTAAAAAGAAGCATATTTTAGAGGAAAATCCGGTCAAAAACAAAGACCTCCTGAAACCAATAAGGATAATTTACCATTGCTTAGATAGATGTCTGGAAGAGATTGAGAAGGTCAAGATTCAGGAAGAAAAAGAGAAACAGAAAAAGAAGGTAGAGAAGAAGAAGACTAAAATTCAACATCCAATTGAAATGTTTATAGACAAAGAGGCATTAATTCTTATCTCTTTGCTCATAGATAACAAAGAGAAGCTTGTTGAATATTTTCTTAATGACCCGCGCCATTTAGAGATACATCTTAGTTATGTGCAAAGATGTATTGAAATAATAAGTGATGCGGAGGCTTGCCTCGTTGCGGGTGAGGCTTGCCTTGTTAAGGAAAATGAACTTAATCTGTGGTTAAATAACCATCCCCTTAGAAAGGTAAAGATGCTCAGTTTTTTTAAAAAAATGGAGGATGAATTAAACCACTGCCTTAAAGACAAGCTCAGTTGTCCCCAACTCCCGGGAAAAATAGAAGTTCAAGTTGAAATAGCCAAATGTCATGTTTGTGGAAAGGATGTGAGTGTAGAAAAGACCGAACAGAAAATAAAGTATAAAGGCATAATCTACTATTTTTGTTCTAATCGTTGTAAAACAGTATTTGAGGAAGAATTTGCAAAGTATCATCAGCTACAGTAAGGCTAAATATTATTCCGGGGACATAATACTTAATTTTGCGTAATAGTTCAGCCACGAAGGCACAAAGAATATATAAATTTAATCTTGGTGTCTTAGTGTCTTTGTGGCTGAACTGTTACCACGCACTCATTCAGAAAAACTTGTTGACAACTTTAAGATTTTAATTTATAATAAAGTTATCAACTACTTAAGTGAGGAAGATTATGGATATAAAAGGGATGATTATAGAAGAATTAGAAAAAAAGGGGAAAATAAAGGCAGGTGAAATTGTGAAAGCCACAGGATTTTCAAGAGCCTACATCAACAGGTTTTTCCAGGAATTGAGAGATGAGGGCAGAATTGTCTTAATTGGCAGGGCTAACAGGGCAAACTATGTACTGGCTACAGAAGAAGCTGTATTAGCCGCTAAGGCGAGTATGCTCGACATTACCCTTAATTTACAAAATAAAGCCCTTCAGGAAGATAAAGTCATAGAAGAGATTAAGAAGAAGACCGGAATTTTTATTGAGATAAGACAGAACATCTCGGATATTTTAAATTATGCGCTTTCTGAAATGCTAAACAATGCCATAGAACACTCAAATTCGGAAATGATTAAAATAACTATAAAAAAGGATAAAAACAATATCACCTTTTCCATAATTGACGAAGGTATAGGAATTTTTAATAATATAATGAAAACAAAGGGGTTAAATAATATCATGTCTGCGATTCAAGACCTACTTAAAGGAAAACAAACGACAGCTCCCCAAATGCATAGCGGCGAAGGTATTTTCTTTACCTCCAAAGTGAGTGATATTCTTGTCATACAGGGTTCTAATAAAAAATTAGTTTTTAACAACCTTTTAGATGATATATTTGTAAAAGATATAAAAGAGATAAATGGAACGAAGGTGAATTTTTCCATTGAGATGAAGTCAAATAAAAATCTTTCAGATATTTTTAAAGAGTGGACAGATGCTTCCTTTGAATTCAGCAAAACGATGGTTACGGTTAGACTTTATAAGATGAAATCTCCATTATTGTCACGCTCACAAGCAAGAAGAATTGTCCAGGGACTTGATAAATTTAAAACTGTTATTTTAGATTTCAAAGAGATTGAAACAGTTGGACAGGGATTTGCCGATGAAATATTTCGTGTCTGGAAAACGAACCATCCCAAAATTGTCGTTAATGCCGTAGACTCAAATGAAAATGTAGAGTTTATGATAAACAGAGCAATAGCGGGATAAACTTTAGTAATAGTTCCCCACGGAAAGACACGAAATATCACTAAAAAGAAGGACAATCCACAGATTACACAGATTTTTGGAATTTAGGCTTTAGCCTTTCATAGAGGCTTGCCTCGTTGATGAAACTCTAAAGAGTTAACTTCGTATAGTTTCTTTTATCTGTGTCAATCTGTGAAATCTGTGGATATTCTTAATATTCTGATAGTTTCAGTGTACTTCCGTGAGAATCCGTGGTGAACTGTTACAAACTTTATTAAATAAGGAGGAGATAGAAACAATATGAAAGAAGATAAATTCAAGGATGAATGTGGGATTTTCGGCATATACGGTCATTCGAAGGCAGCAACGAGGCAAGCCTCTAAACTTACCTATCTGGGTATTTTTGCCCTTCAGCATCGAGGACAGGAAAGTGCCGGAATTGTTACCTCAGATGGTAATGAACTGCTTAGTCATCGTGGTATGGGTTTAGTAACTGAGGTATTTGATACTCAGCGAATTCAGGAATTGATTGGTAAAATGGCCATAGGACATGTGAGATACTCAACTACTGGTGCCAGTCGTTTTGAGAATGCCCAACCCCTGACGATATCATCTTCAAAAGGTCCTCTTGCTATTTGCCATAATGGTAATTTAGTTAATGCCACTCAATTACGGGTTAAATTAGAAAGGAAGGGTGCTGTTTTTCAAACTACATCTGATTCGGAGGTTATTGTCCAACTTATCACCAGGTCTAAATTCCCACAATTACCTGAGGCAATAAGTGATGCCTTATCAGAGGTTAAAGGGGCGTATTCGTTATTGTTAATGACCCTTGATGAATTGATTGGAATTCGTGACCCACTTGGTTTTAGACCGTTATGTATCGGCAGATTGGGAAAAACCTACATATTGGCTTCCGAGACTTGTGCTTTAGACCTGACCGGTGCTGTGTATCTTCGTGATGTCCAGCCGGGAGAAATGGTTGTTATCAATCGTAAGGGATTGAAATCTTATCGGCTGGTTCCTACTTATCAACCTGAGCTTTTTGAGGAAGAAACTTCTCATCAGGAGGCACAATGTATATTTGAATATATTTATTTTGCCCGACCGGATAGTAAAATATTTGGTGAGAATGTCTATGAGATAAGGAAGGAATTAGGCAGACAATTAGTCAGAGAACACCCAATCGAAGCGGATGTTGTCATTCCTATTCCAGATTCAGGGGTATCAGCGGCGTTGGGTTTTGCCGAGGAGTCTAAAATATCGTATGAATTAGGACTGATGCGTAATCACTATGTGGGTAGAACCTTTATTGACCCAAAACAATCAATCAGGGAGATGGGTGTTCAGGTAAAATTAAATCCGGTGCGGGAAGTGGTAGAAAATAAAAGGGTAGTCGTTATTGATGATTCGATTGTCCGGGGGACTACCTGTCAAAAAATAATGAAGATGTTAAGGAATGTAGGTGCAAAAGAAATTCATCTGCGAATAAGCTCTCCGCCAATCAAATTCCCTTGTTTTTATGGTATTGATACCCCTACCTCCAAAGAATTAATTGCCGCTAATAACTCTATCGAAGGGATAAGGAATTTTATAGGTGTAGATACACTGGGGTATTTAAGTATCGATGGGCTTCTAAAACCCTTTAAAGATTCTAAGAAAGGCTTTTGCCTGGCTTGCTTTAATGGAAATTATCCTATTAAAGAAGGGAAGGGAAAATAGGGTGAATCGATGGTAGGACAGGCATCTTGCCTGTTGCTGGTATGACCACAACCTCAAAATCCTATCAGCGTTCAGACAGACGCAAAACACAGACGCAAATTAAAATTTGCGATTACAACTTATGTAGTATAAAAAGGAGAAAACTATGAACAAAGAGATTCAGAAAGAGATAAACGGTTTAAAGGAACAACTTGATATTCACAAAGAGAACCTGCGCCATTTAGAACTTCAGAAGGCTAAATGGGGCGACTTGAATCTTCCCACACATATCGCTACTCAGATTGAGGACGAAGAAAATGAGATTCAGCGGATAATAAAAAAAATTCAAGGATTAGAACAAATTGAAAGGCTAAAGCCTGAAATCCAACAAGTTGAAAGGCTAAAGCCTGAACTCCAACCATCTTCGCCTGCAGAAAATGTCCTGGAGGCAACAACAACCATAAAAGATAGCTCAGGAGCAGTGCCATCTGATTTGCTTGGTGAGACGGAATTCATCCTTTCAACAGATATTACCACAACACCAAAGCAGGCTAAATTTGATAGTGATAGAGAGTCTTACTTTGAACTTGAGATTAACTATGATTATATGAATCCAATATTCCCGGCACTATTTCAAATCTACATCAATCTCAAGGTGCCGGCGATAAAGGTTTTACTTGAAAACTCCTCATCCGCACCCTTTACCAATATAATACTTTCGTATGAGATGGAGAATATTATTAACCTGAAAAAGGAATGTATCATAGATATACTTAACCCAGGTGATAGTATTTCAAAGGAATTTGTGATGATAGTTCCCGACCCCGGGACTCTGTTTAAATATGAACGCCGGGATTTGAATCTATCACTTAATCTCGAATTCAAGAATCAATATGGTAAAGAACACGAATGGGCAAGGCAGTTACAACTTAAAATCGCAAGTAAAAACAGTTTTATCTGGGATATAAATGGAGAAGATTGTAATGAATTGCTTGCCGCCTTTATCACTCCTCATGACCCGGCAATAAAAGGATTCCTCGGTGAAGCAAGGGAATTTTCCCCCAATCGGCAATTCTTCGGCTACCAAAAAGGTAGAGAGGGTGTCCTCCAGCAGGTCAAGGCAATGTATGAAACCTTAGAGAAAAAGGGGGTAAGTTATGTCGCTACCTCAAAGGATTTTTCAGGTGACCAGGCAATCAAATTACCTTCTCAAACATTAGCCGATGGCTATGGAAATTGTGCCGACTCATCTGTTTTATTTGCCGCTATTTGTGAGGCAATCAAGATTAATCCAATCCTCATCTGGACACCAAGACATATCTTCTTTGGCTTTGAAGCCTCAAGAGGTGGAGGAGAATATTTTCTCCTTGAAACTACCTTTGTGGGAAATTATTCATTTGAACAAGCGATTAAACAAGGCAGGAAAAAGTTCAATGACAATAGAGGTAATTTAAGAGTAATTGACATAACTAAGGCAAGAGATGCAGGAATATTTCCTATAATACTTTAAAATGTAATCAAGTTACCAACAAAAGGAGATAAATTATGGGTTTAACCTATCAATCAGCAGGTGTGGATATTGATGCCGGTACGGAATTAGTCAGGCGGATTAAACAGCTAAAGACGCCGCAAAAGGGTGCAGGAGGTAGTACCTCTGCCAGCTGGCAAGTTATGAGCGGTATCGGTGGCTTTAGCGGACTTTTTGAACTTGATTTTAAAAGGTATAAAGAGCCGATTTTAGTCAGTAGCTGTGATGGTGTGGGAACTAAAATCAAGGTTGCCCAACGGCTAAATCTTCATCAGACTATTGGGATTGATTTAGTGGCGATGTGTGTCAATGATTTAGTAACATGCGGTGGCGAACCGTTGTTTTTTCTGGATTATATGAGTTTTGGTAAGTTAGATGTGGATTTGGCAGAGGATTTACTCAAAGGTATTGCCGAGGGTTGTAATCAGGCAGGTTGTGCCTTGTTAGGCGGAGAGACAGCCGAAATGCCGGCGGTTTATCCTGAAGGGGAGTATGATTTAGCCGGTTTTGCCGTTGGTGTTGTAGAGAAGGAAAAGGTAATTGATGGCAGCCGCATAAATGTTGGCGATGCTATTATTGGTGTCGCCTCTTCCGGACTGCACAGCAACGGATTTTCCTTAGTTCGTAAGATATTTGACAAAGATATGGAAGATTTTGCAACCGAATTACTTAAACCAACCAGAATTTATGTTAAAAGTATATTGAGCCTAACGAGGTGTACCACCTCGTTGCAGGATTTTGATATAAAAGGGATAGCCCATATCACTGGCGGTGGATTTTTAGACAATATCCCGCGAATTCTACCGCAAGGGACAAAGGCAGTTATTAAAAATGGTTCCTGGGACATCCCTCGGATTTTCACCGAAATCCAAAAAAGAGGTGAGGTAGCAAATGATGAGATGTACCGCACATTTAATATGGGTATTGGTTTGGTGATTATTCTTCCTTCAAAAGAGACTAACATGGCAATAAAGAAATTAAATGAATTAGGCGAGCAAGCCTATTTGATTGGGCAAATAGGGATGGGGGATAAAGAGGTAGAGATGGAAATATAGGAAATGTAGGGGAAATATTGGGACACATCCGAAGGGCACTGACTTAGTGTAAAACTCTTTGAATTTCAACAGGTTGCGTAAGGCTAAAATTAAATATTAAATATAAAAATGCAAAATGACAAATCAAATATCAAAAAATACCAATTTCTCACTTATGTTGTTATTTCGTAAGTAGTTTTGCATTTTGTTTTATGATTTTGATTTTTACATTTTGATATGTAATTTTAATATTTAATTTTTAATGTTTGATATTTTTGCGTAGCTATCTTCTTGTCGAACAAAGACTTACGCTTAAGTCAGTGCCATTCGCAACTGTCCAAAAACAAGAGGTTAAGGAGTTCTAATACTATTTCTTCCTTTTACCATCTCAATCGCTAATTTAATCGCCTCAATCATACTTTGAGGATTTGCCTGGTTTTTACCGGCTATATCAAAAGCCGTGCCATGGTCAGGAGAGGTGCGGATTATTGGTAATCCGACGGTTACATTTACCGCCTCATCAAATGCCAATAATTTCAACGGAATAAGTCCCTGGTCATGATACATCGCCACGACGACATCAAATTCACCTTTAACTGCACGGCAAAAGATAGTATCCGGTGGATAAGGTCCTACGGCGTCAATTCCTTTGCGTTGTGCCACTTCAATCGCCGGAGCAATTTCTTTTTCTTCTTCCCTGCCAAATAATCCTGCCTCGCCTGCATGAGGATTTAATCCTGCTACTCCAATTTTTGGCTTTTCTATTCCAAAGTAATCCTTTAATGCATGGTTGGTTAATTTAATCGTAGTAAAAACCTTTTTCTTAGAAAGTCCCCGGACTGCCTTGTATAAAGGAATATGGATAGACACCAGGACAACCTTTAAGGGACTACTCACAAACATCATGGCATATTGACGGATATGAGTTAAGTAAGCCAGGAAATCCGTATGTCCGGCAAAATGAAATCCGGCTTTATTTATTGCCTCCTTACTTATTGGGGCAGTAGTAATCGCCTGAATTTTATTATTCTGGGCTAAATTAACCGCCTTTTTTATATATTCAATAGCCGACTTACCCGCAAGCTCATTTACCTGCCCAATCTTTAGTTGAGCTAAATCAATATTAGCTAAGTCTATGCAATCAATCGTGCCAAATTCGCCCTTTGCCTCTTCAACCTCTCTCACAGAATTAACCTTGAGCCTTGAACCTTGAACCTTGAACCCTTCTAATATCTTCGCATCACCAATTACTATGGGACAACACTCCTCATAAATAGAAGGGATATTTAATGCTTTAATAATTACCTCTGGACCAATTCCTGCGGCATCACCCATAGTGATGCCAACAATAGCTTTTTTCATTCCACCTACCATTATCCTTATTTTTATATAATACACCAAAATTTTTAGGATGTCAACATAAATTTTTGAGGGATGGTAATGGGTTAGTTATTGGGGGAAACATGGAAAAATTTATCAAAAGGATTCAAGGGGTCAAGGGGTCAAGGGGAATAAGGAAAAACAAACACTCGAACCCTTGAACCCTGGACTCCTTTTCTCCCCCTGATAACTGACCGATTACGAGGGATGGTAATACAAAATCAGAAATTCGAATATTGAAATTCGAAACAAATCCGAAATTTTAAATCCAAATGACCGAAATAATGACTTACTCCGTGGGGTTTTCGGTTTTGAACATTTGTATTTTGGTCATTTGAATTTGTTTCGTGCTTCGAATTTTGAGTTTGTTTAGGATTTAGTGTTTTTAACTGATAGCTGATACCAAGTTGCATTCAAAAATATATTAATTAGGTTAATAGGTTCAAAGTTCAAGGTTGGTCACCTAATTCCTTTTCTAACCCTGAACCCTGAACCTTACAACTGTCAACCTGAGTAAATATACCTTTGATTGCAACTTAGTATGAGGCATTACTTACAATATTTGTAATCTCCCGACAAACCTTCCCATTCTTTCAAGTGCCTCTTCAATTTTCTCTAAAGAGGTAGCGTAAGAGCAGCGGATATATCCTTCTCCGCAGTTACCAAAGGCAGTTCCCGGGACTACGGCTACCTTTTCTTCAAAAAGGAGTTTTTCGGCAAATTCTTCGGAGGTAAGTCCAGTGGTTTTAATTGATGGGAAGACATAGAAGGCTCCACCCGGCATCCGGCAATCTAATCCGAGTTCATTTAATCCTTTGACAATTACCCTTCTACGCTGATTATATTCGTTGAACATTTGTTCTACCTGTTCCTTGCCGTGGCGTAAAGCCTCCAGAGCGGCTCGCTGGCTAATAATTGAGGCACAAAGCATGGTGTATTGATGGATTTTGGTCATTGCCGCAATAATTTCTTTAGGACCAGCGGCATAGCCAATTCGCCAGCCAGTCATCGCATACGCCTTAGAAAACCCGTTCAGCAGGATGGTTCGCTCCTTCATACCCTCTAAAGAGGCAAAGGAGACAGGTGGCATATCGTAAGTAAGCCGAGTATAAATCTCATCCGCAACAACCAACAAATCATATTTAGCCACTACCTCGGCTATCCCCATCAATTCCTCTTTAGACATAGTCGCTCCGGTGGGATTGGAAGGATAAGAAAGTAAGAGGGCTTTAGTCCTGTCGGTTATTGCCTCTTCTACTTGTTTGGGTGTAATTTTGAAGTTGGTGTCTGCATTCGTAGGGATAACTACTGGTTTGCCACCGGCAAATATGGTGCAGGGTTTATACGAGACATAGCAAGGTTCCGGGATAATGACCTCATCCCCAGGATTAATAATCGCTCGCAAGGCTAAATCTAATCCTTCGCTTACTCCCACCGTAATTAAGATTTCATCCTGTGGGGAATATTTCAATCCATAATCCGTAGATAACTGTTCACTGATACCCTGTCGTAGTTCCATCAAGCCGGCATTAGAGGTGTAAGAGGTATAGCCTTGCGTTAAGGAATAGATAGCTGAATCACGAATATGCCAGGGGGTAACAAAATCAGGCTCGCCTACGCCTAAGGAAATTACATCCGCCATAGTGGCTGTCAGGTCAAAAAACTTACGAATCCCGGATGGAGGGATACCCTGAACTACTTTTGAAACAAAGCCGCTTTTGTTCAATACCATGCCTCCTTTAACCGCCAAGCAGTTTTATAAACTCAACCGTATTAAGATAAGGGGCTAATCGGCTAATGATGGCAGAAAGAGTTCCTTTATCTATCTCTTTATGATTAGGCACAGTAATAGTATGTTTTGAGTCTTTATAGAATCTTCTCATCTTAATATGGCTTCCCCTCTGATGGATTTTTGTATATCCGAACCGTTCTAAGACAGAAACTAATTTTTCGCCAGAAACTACAGGAAGTTTATACTGCTTTGGCATAATCGAGCTCCATGGTTATAAGCATAGTCGGTTTTGGAGAAAGATTGTATTGTGCCAAATCTTCTCCTTCTAAATGAAGGTCAATTGCTTCTTTGATGTTTTCAATTACTTGATTAATTGTCTCTCCCTGAGTAACTACATCAATCTCAACACATTGAGCAATATAATATTTTTCTCCCTCCGAAATATAAACCTTAATAGTGTTATTCATTTTAACCTCAACTTTTTATGGTGTTACCGCTAACCTCTTATCTTCTTCCTCTGGCTCAAGCACCTTACCGTCTATTTTATACTTCTTTAGCATAAAATGGCTCACCGTGCCTTGCACATTGTCCAGGGTGGCTAATTTTTCAGCCACAAAATAGGCAATATCCTTCATGCTTTTACCTTCTACTACTACGGACAGGTCATAAGTCCCAGACAATAAATATAAAGAATGCACCTCTGGAAACTTGTAAATTCTCTTAGCCACAGAATCAAACCCAACATCCCGCTCAGGTGTTACCTTGACCTCAATAAAGGCATAAACTACCTCTTCCCCTGTTTTTTCCCAATTAATAATAGTTTTGTACTGAACAATAATCCCTTTATCCTCAAGTTCTTTAATCTTAGCGGATACTTCTGCTGAGGATATTCCAACCATAGTGGCAATCTTTTCTGGTGTTGCCTTTGCATCCCGTTCAAGTATCTTCAGAATTTCCTTTTCTTTTGCCTCTAACATAAAATTTCCCTCCCTTTCTTTAGAATTTATACTAAATGAGCAACCGATATGCTCTCCATTCTTTCAGGAACCTTCTTACCCAATGCAATTTCTTCAACTCGATACAATACAATTGAATGGTAGTATCTATATCCGCATCTGTCCCATATATTCACAAAAATAACCCGCTCCTTGTCTGATTCATTTTTCTTGTTAGGCTTTGATTCGCTGTCTTTTTTCTTTTCTTCTGGTTTACCGAGCTATTGTAAATTCAATCTTCAAGGGCTGAACTTTACTCTCTCTTATCTGATGAATATTATACCTTATAAAAACCCCTCAAGTCAAGTAAAAAATTAAAATGTTTGTAATCGGTCAGTTATTGGGGGAAATATGGAAAAATTTATCAAAAGGATTCAAGGGGTCGAGGATTCAAGGGGTCAAGTGGAATAAGGAAAAACAAACACTCGAACCCTTGAACCCTCGAATCCTGGACCCCTTTTTCCCCCTGATAACTGACCCATTACAAATTGCGTCTAATAAAAATATTGACAGAAAAGATGATGTGTGGTAAAATCAGTCAATGAAAGGAGAAAAATAATGAAAAAAGTTAGTATTATTGGTGCAGGAAATGTAGGGGCAACAACAGCACTTTTGATTGCTCAAAAGGAATTAGCTGATGAGGTCATACTTGTGGATGTCCTCCCGGGATTAGCAGAAGGAAAAGCCCTTGATATGGCACAGGCAGGAGCGATTGAAGAATTTGAGGTGAATCTCACAGGAACATCGGATTACTCGAAAATCCACGATTCACAATTAGTTGTAATTACCGCCGGACTTACTCGTAAGCCAGGTATGTCCCGGGAAGACCTGCTTCGTCAAAATGCTAATATTGTTGAGGAAATAACCTTGAATATCGTTAAATACTCACCCAATTCCATCATTATTGTGGTTACAAACCCGGTAGATGTAATGACTTATCATGTCTGGAAGGTATCTGGATTCCCTGCTCAAAGGGTTTTAGGACAGGCTGGGGTATTAGATACGGCAAGGTTTTGCTATTTTATCGCCAAGGAATTAGGGATTTCTACTAAAAACATCTCCTCAATAATTTTGGGCGGACATGGGGATTCAATGGTGCCATTACCACGATACACTACGGTTTCTGGAATTCCACTTACAGAATTAATGGAGGAAGATACCATAAACAGATTGGCTGAGCGAGCTCGAAAGGGAGGCGGCGAAATAGTAGAATTACTCAAAACAGGTAGTGCGTTTTATACCCCGGCTTCTGCAACTGTTCAGATGGCTGAAACCATCCTCAAGGATAAAAAGCAAATCCTGCCTTGCTCAGTGTATTTAGAAGGGCAATACGGCATCTCGGATATTTACATTGGCGTCCCGGCAAAATTAGGTGTAAATGGGGTAGAAGAAATTATCGAACTGAAAGTTACTGAAGCAGAATTATCTGCCTTGCAAACCTCGGCTAAAATTTATAAACAAACCATTAATGGAGAATTAAAAATTATGAATTAAAAATTAAAAATTGAGGAGTTGTAAAATAATTTTTAATTAAAATAAGGATTTAATGGCTATCATCGCCCAATTTAGAAAAGGTGCAGGATAGATACCAATAACGATAATGCTGATTACCGCAATAAAAATACCCAGACTTAATGGCTTTCCCATAATAATTGGCGTGGAATCCTTTGGTTCTTTGAAGTACATTGTTTTGACTACCATAAAATAGTAATAAACCGAGACGACACTAAACAGCACTCCGACTACAGGAAGCCAAATCAAGCCTTGTTTTATAGCACCGGCAAATAGATAGAACTTACCGATAAAACCGGCTAATGGTGGAATACCAGCCATTGAGACCAAACTAAGTAACATGGCTAAGGCTAAAAGAGGTGCCCTTTTCCATAAACCCGCATAATCTTCAATTGTATCAGAACCTGTCTGATTAGAAAAGGCAATAACGACTAAGAAGGCACCAAGTGAGGCTAAGGAATAAACCAATAAATAAAGGATGATAGATGCAATTCCTACCTCGCTGGTTACCGCTAAGCCAATGAGGATATACCCTGCATGGGCAATGCTGGAATAAGCCAACATCCGCTTGATATTGGTTTGAGAAAGGGCGCATAGATTACCAATACCCATAGAAAGGACAGATAACACCGCTATTAATATTGTCCACTCTACCTTTATGTTCATAAAACATACCATAAATACCCGCAAGATAACGACAAAGCCAGCTACTTTTGATGCCGTAGCAAGATAGGTAGTGATAGGTGTAGGTGCACCTTCGTAAGTATCAGGAACCCACATGTGGAACGGCACTGCGGCAATCTTAAACCCAAACCCGGCAATTAATAATACTATGCCTAAAAGGACTATTGGGCTCAGAGTATCCGGGCTTATGTCTTTAATGAATGTTGACCCGGTTAATCCGTAGAGAAAACTCATGCCATAAAGCAGAATGGCGGAAGACAATACCCCAAACAAGAGATATTTCACCCCTGCCTCGGCGGATTTGGGGTCTTTCTTCAAATAACCGGTAAGAATGATACAGATTAAGCTGGCAAGTTCTAATGAGATAAACAGGGTAATAAACTCAGCCGCAGATACCATAAATAACATACCGAGTGTAGCAAAAAGTAAAAGGCAGTAGTATTCACCTTTGTTTACCAGAAACTTCTTCACATAATCTAATGAGGACAAGGTAACTACAATAGTTATAGCCAGCAATAATTGTTTAGAAAAGATAGCCAGATTATCCATGACCAACATTCCACCAAAAAGCTCCCCTTGTCTCAAGGTAAAGGTGGAGCTCAACCCTGCGAGCAAACCAATTATAGTTAGCCAACCGGATATTCCTTTAGCTTTTGGCATAATCAGATCAATAACAATGACTAATATTGCCGTCCCGAAAATAATTAACTCCGGACTTAATAAAGCCCAATCAAATTTACTCCAATCTATCACTTTAAAACCTCCCTAATAAGAATTAATTAACGATAAAAACAACCAGTTCCGTCTGGTGCATTTTTTTTGTTAGGCAATTTATGTTTTGTAAAATGTGTAAACCTAACCCTTTCTTCTCTAAACATTACTACTGCCTGAAATTAAGTTAGGAGGAGCCGTTACGCAGTCCAGATAAAGTGTTCAGTCTTATTCCTTAAATTGTATCTCTCGTTTTTGGTAATCAATAAGGATACTAAACCGACTCAAAATATCATTGCCAACAAACCCATTGCTTCCTAATTCTGCTTGAATATCTCCAAATTCAATCTCGATATCATTTAACTCTCTGCCCCCGATGATAACTTTCCCCACATTTTGAGAAATTACTTCCTGAGTTCCTCCTCCTATCCCAAATAATCGTTTGACTGTCGCAGGTTTGCGGTAGTTGAAGTCAACCAGGTCAATATCAATCGCAGTTGCTGCCGAACCTGTATCTAAAATGCATTTGTCTATTATTACGCTGTTTCCCTCATAAATCAGTTCAAAAGTAATCCATATCAATCCATGCTTCAATTCAAAGTTCATCTTATGATTCCTTTATAGGGAATATTTTCGACAATGAATTCTTCAGGTGTTGAAGGAAGAGAATATAAGACTTCCCTGCCCTTATGTTTGTATTGTTGGTAAACTCGTCTAATTTCTTTTCCATTATCACTGATTTTTAAAACCGTTCCTTCCAGAATTTTCGACTGAGTCTCTGACATTTTCTCTTCCACTAGATCTCCTATTAATACGAACTTACTGGGATATTGTTTTCGTATTTCTGACCATTGCATTTACTTTCCTCCTCATGTCGTGTTATTCAATGCTCGTATTATATGTCACATCTAATTCAATATATATCGGGAATTATCTCATTTGCCTAACCACGAATTAACATGAACAAGACCTCTTTTTTACGCTGAATAATTACCGTATCGGATATTGGGCAAAGGAAACTGCTAACCTATAAACTTTAACCATTGACTAAGGAATCAGTGTTACGGTAAATGACTGACTCCATATATCACTATAACCAGTATTTATCTCACACGCTGTCACCACCATAGCACCGTTCCCATTAAAGGATGGTAAGTCTAACTTTATAAAGAATGAGATTCCCTCCATCCAGTAACCTTGGCGATTTAAGTCAACTACACTACCTGTCAGGTGTATGAGAAATTGCCCACCAACTATCTCTGCATTACCAACCACAGGCATTGGTCCAGGGGGACAAATAGCAAGCCCATTTAGACCATAGTGGTTATTTCCCATATCAGTAACTCCAAGTGTTACGGTTGCAGTAGATCCATCAGTACATTGAATTCTCCAGCGAAATTCTCCCAGGTAGGTACCTGCCTCCACCTTTGCAATACCGGCAAAGAACAGCAGACCAAAAACCATTAAAAAACATATACTTAATTTCTTCATTTTACTTTCTCCTTTTAATATATTTTATTTACACAACTTACCCTTGCCCAATTCTTATATAATAAACGCAATATTGTGGTTATGATATTGGTATTATAACCAAATATTACGGTTGTTTTTTACAAATATACTATTCATTTGGTTGTTTGAGAAGAATCTTATTCTCAAATTCTCTAAATTCAATAACAAGTTTCTGAAATATATCCAACCGACCTAAAATAAATGGTACTTCTTCAATTAAAGCCCATCCAATGCGAGATGAGATTTCGATACTTTCTATTTAAAAGATAGCTTGACTAAGCACATAAGGAATACTTCCTTCGCCAATTCCTTGAATTTCACTCCGAGTTGTCATATCAAACTCTAAACCAATTGTTTCTCCTACTGAATATGGGATTAATGAAATATCAGCTCCCGAATCAAGAAGCATCCAAATATTTACTTTTCGCTTTGGTCCTTCAATATTTACGGGAATAATAGGCTTTAAAATTTGGCCAAATCTCTTTGAATATTTTCTTTCAAACGGAAATTCAATCATACTACTAATTCCTTATCAAACGGAGGAACTTTATGAATAAATGGTTCGTCACCATGCTTTTCAGCCTCTTGAAGTACTTGTTTGAAATCTTTCCCATGTGCTACTATCCCTTTTTTCCCTATAGCTATGTACTCTCCTGAATATTTATCTTCTATCTCTGGATGAGATAACCACCAATTATATTCTTTAGGTAACATATAATCATTCCCTCCTTTTATAAACATTTCGGCTAATTTTAAAATATAGTTGAACTTAAAATCTCCCTGCTAATGCCAATATAGTCACATTCATCAAGTCCAACACTACCTTTGGATATAGACCGACTAAGATAATTAAAAACATCAATGGTGCCAAAGAAATCCATTCTCGTCCATCTAAATCCTTAAGTTTGGCATATTTTTCATTTAAATCACCAAAAAATACCTGACGATACATCCATAAAAGGTAAATAGCGGTTATCAATACACCGAATACAGCCGCACCTGTAATTATAGAAAATACAGGGAATGCACCTAAGAAACATAATAATTCACCGATAAATCCGGCTAAACCCGGTAATCCAAGTGATGCCATGACGGCAATACCCATGATAGAGGCATAAGCAGGCACTACTTTGGCTATTCCGCCAAAGGCATTAATATCGCGAGTATGTGCCCTATCATAAATCACCCCGACTAACATAAATAAGGCGCCGGTAACAATTCCATGGGTAAAGCATTGCATTAAGGCACCATTAAGTCCCATTGGAGTCAAAGCCGCAATGCCAAGTAAAACATAGCCCATGTGGCTGATGCTGGAATAGGCAATCATCTTCTTTAAATCTGTCTGTGCCATAGCCACAAAGGCACCATAGATGATATTTATCAAACCAAGTATCGCCAGGAGATAAGCGAAATATTTGGCAGATTCGGGTAAAATAGGCAAACTAACCCGCAGTAAACCGTAAGCACCCATTTTTAACAGGACACCGGCTAAAATTACACTTCCTGCGGTTGGTGCTTCTACATGGGCATCCGGTAACCAGGTATGGAATGGAAAGACAGGAATCTTTACCGCAAAGCCTACATAAAGGGCTAAAAAGACTATGTTGGCTACAAATGTAGATTGGAAAATCTGCGGCTTTTGGGATAATTCTAACATATTGAATGTATGCGGCTCTACCGCAAAATATATTCCTAAAAAGCCTAACAGCATAAAAAGACTGCCAATAAGGGTATAAAGGATGAATTTAATTGAGGCATATTCCCTTCTCGGTCCTCCCCAAACCCCAATGATAAAATACATCGGTATTAAAACAAGTTCCCAGAAGATATAAAATACGAACAAATCTAATGAAAGAAATACCCCTAACATCCCTGCCTCTAAGATTAGAAACAGGGCAAAATATTCCTTTACCCTGACCTTAATATTCCAGGAGATAGTTAAGGATAAAAGGGAAAGCAGGGTAGTAATAATAACCATAGGTAGCCCTAATCCGTCTAATCCAACAAGATAGCTGATTCCAAGTGATGGAATCCAATTAACCTTTTCCATGAATTGTATTTGTGCTGTAGTCTGGTCAAATAGCAAGCATACCCAGCCGGTCAAAATAACCGGGATTACGGCTATAGTCGTCGCTACGGTTTTAATTTGTTTATCTTTATCCTTTGGCAGAAACAATAACAAAATCCCACCAATTAACGGGATGAAAATAATTAATGATAAAATTGGGATATTCATAATTTAAACTCCTTCTAACAACATGTTACAATAATTTTTATCATTTTCCCCTGTTTTTCTGGCTGTTATGAATAACAAACCATTTTTCAGAAGGCATAATTTCGTATAACGGCTGAGCATTTGCGAAGTTGCCTTCAATCAATTTCGTAAATGCTTTGTTATCTAAAGTTTTGACGCCCTATACATTAAATTAAAACAGATATTCTAATAAGATTTCTTTTTCCTTATAGTTAAAGCGAACATCAAAATGTAAAAAGAAACCTGCCTGACCTAAAAGACCGAATGGCATATCATCCCATTCATGCGAGTAATACACATCTGCTATAACTTTAATTTCATTCAATATTAGATGTGTCTTATGAAGATATGCTAATACCGAGCCACCTATACCAGAAAAGATTTTCTGTTTCCCTTTATACAGATTGTGTCCCAACATGTTAGCAATCCACCCAGGGAAAGTACATTCATCTGCTCCAGAATCCACTAATGCATCAAATGTTACTATCTTGTCATTTGAAGACAATCTCATCGAAATAACAGGTCTATAAATATATTCCGGCTTTTGGGTCGGAGTCGTTACGATATACCTCAAATATGGGAATTTCATTTGCTCCACAATAAATAACTCCTGTTTTCGTAAGGAATTTTTGTTAAGATAGGATCTTTGTAGCCACTTTTCTTTGCCTCTTCAATCGCTTCTTCAGGTGTATATCCTTTACCTACTACTTTTTCCCTATCATCACTTAATGCTACAAAACAACCTGGATGCTTTTTTATAATAGGAGTCATATCTATTGCTTTCATTGATTCTCACCTCCTCGTGTCCTTATCTAATTATTATATCACAATTTCTCTTAAAGGGCATCAAAATTTCAGATACCGACTTTAATATGAAAGAAGTCCTGACCCTGAACTGGTTTCAGGAGATTCAGGATTTGGACAAAATGAAACGAAGTCTTTTACACCATGTTATCTGCCCTTGCAAGCAATTTAATATTATTATAATAATGTAAAATAATTCCGCTTTCCACATTCAAGGTGCGACCTTAATTAACACGACCCTAATTAACGACCTTCTGTTAAATAATCACTTAAAATAAAAATCCTTATCTCCTTTATCTGTCTAAGACTTTTATCGTTAGTAAGAAAAGCCTCAATCTCCATTTCAATGGCTACAGCAAGTTGGATAGCATCCATTGCCTTAAGATAAGGATACTGTCCTCTTAGTCGTCCAGCTTTTTCTGCTATATCTGCTGAAATCTCTACAAGAGTAAGGTTCTTTCCCCTTCTCAAAAATTCTGCGAATCTATTTGCTAATCCTTCTTTCCCTAACTCAATCGGTTTAGGCAAAACTTCAGTAAGGGTAATAACAGAAGAAAATGCCCTCAATATACCAGATTCGAATGTTTCCACAACTTGTTTAGCAAGTGAACCAAAGAGAGGATGAGCTTCAATATAATAGATTATAGGTGCGGTATCTACAAAGATAGTATTAATCTTCTTAAGTTCATTTAATAAATTCATACCCTATCCTCTCTTAATTGATTAACATACTCTTGAGCATCTTCTTCCCATAATCCCCTTCCAAGCCCGTAGAGATTAGATAAGTCCAGAGACTTCTTAGCAACAGATACTACTGTATACCTTAACTGATGAATAATCTCTTCTGCTAATCTCAACTGCCTCTCAGGAGTAAGCATTTGTACTTCCTTTCTAATTTCTTCTAACATGACTGGCATTTTTATCCCTCCTCTTCAATTCTATCATCTATTCACCCACACTAAAAATCTTATTTAAGCGACCAATTGCGTATAACGATATTGATGTAAAAGAAGTTCTGCAAAGCAGAATTTGAACAAAGTGAAACAAAGTCTTTTACATCATGTTATCTGCCGTTACGAGCTACTTCCTTCACATCTTCTTGCCAGTATTTGCTTCTTACTGCTCTTAAAACATGAAGTTCATACATCATCTTATCCTTGGGGAATTCCTCCTTTACTTCCTTTTCGATCCTTCTTAAAATAGGCTCGGGAACATTTATCTCATTAGCTACTTTCTGATAGTCAAAATATTCTATTTTCATAACCTCCTCCTTATATTTCTAATGGGGAAACAATCTCAATTCCTTTGAATCCTTCCAATATATTGACTGAATTTACATA
This sequence comes from Nitrospirota bacterium, assembly GCA_043816605.1. GTDB lineage: Bacteria > UBA9089 > CG2-30-40-21 > CG2-30-40-21 > SBAY01 > JBDRHR01. The sequence continues at coordinate 1,844 of JBDRHR010000002.1, read as the reverse complement.
CCTTCTTGTCTTTATCTTAACCAGATGTTTAAAGTTCCAAGAGACCAAATAAGACATCTCATAAAAAGAAGCTATAGCTACATGGAGGGCATCATCAATATATTTCTCTGGAAATATCCCTTTTTCTATATAAACTCTTGCTAAGTCCCTAATCTTTTCGTTAATCTTCAGTACCTTAAACCCTTTAATAAGCTTTCTAAACTTTTCTCTTAAGGTTTCATCTTTGGTATCTTCTAACTCTTCTACTGTAACCTCCGATATATAGACCTGATAATCAGGTAGAACATCTTTCCAGAACTTAATTGTTGTTTCCTGTCGTTCATTAGCCCTCTTATCATAATAAGCACTGGGAACAGAGGTATCAAGATATAGAGTTTCTTTCTTCATTTTGGATTCACTTTCTCCTTCTTCGCTAACAAAGTCTTTTACATCATGTTATCTGCCATTGCAAGCAATTTAATATTATTATAATAATGTAAAATAATTCTGCTTTCTACATTCAAGGTGCAACTCTAAAATCTTCCTTACCTACTTGCCTAACACCCCAATTTAGTAAAAACATCACCTATCACATTAGAGTATTTTTCGTCCCTTAGTTTATAGTTGTCCTTTATACTGGTTGGACTAATGTCCCACCTCAAGATTTGGCGTAACGCACCATTATTTTTATAACCCAATAGTTGAGAAACGGATAAACCTCTATCTTCTCTTGGGAGATCTTTATTTTGCCACTCAGTTCTCAGTTCATCCTGTGTTACAGTACGACTCGGACTTTTTGTAAATATTTCCAAAAGTACTTTAAGTTGTTCAAATCTTTGTGGATGAGTATTTTTTCTCTTTGATAGAAGAGATAAAATACCCTCCCTCAATTTTTCGGTAGGTAATTGAGGTATATCATCATAATAAGTTATGTGTCTTCCGGTTGAGGTTCTTTCTTCTCCAATAAATGGCTCAACCAAAACAAATACATCATTATCTACAGGAAATCTGTATATTTTCATGGCAATTAACTTTTCGGTAGATGGTCGGTTTAAATTCTCCTCGATTATTTTTTTCATTACCTCATCAGAAAATGCTTGAGCACAAAGGGCACCTCTAATTTTTGAGTTGTTATCAATAAAACCCTTACCTACCATTTCAATCGCTTTATTTACAATATTATCGCGATGGTTTTTATTCTCGGGTAATTCTATTGCTTTAAGATAATCAATTAATTGTTTAACATCTTTTATGTTGTCTGAATTTATTTTTAATTCATATATCCAAATCTCGTACTTTTCTAAATCTGGTTCCCATATTAAACAAGTTAAATCGGTTATCCCACGTCTTTGTCCATCTATTTTACATATTTCTTGCCTTCCAGTGATATATACTGGAACAAGCTTTTCAGGGGCATCTTCTGATGATGATAAAATAAGCGGATTACCAAAGATAAATCCTTCTAAATAGGATTCTCTTTCGAAATCACGAAGTTCTCCTAAAAATCGTGTTGATGTTTTCATTAAATAAGCCATTTTCTGTTCTCCTGAAATTAACTCCTATGCTACCAATTGCATACTTTGTATCCCCAGTGTTTTCCTATCCATATCCTGGATTAAGTCTTGAATAGCATCAACCTCTTCTTCTCCAAAATATGGCTCCCCACATTGTTCACAGACAAAAGATGGTACATCCTCAATGAGTAGATGATAACCTTTTCGGGTTATTGAATAAGTAGTTTTATTTTTATCCATCTCTCCTTTACAATACAAACATTCCATTTCCTCTAATTACCTCCTCGTATAATATGTTTATATTGATAGTTATGGTTGAATAACTATCTAACGGTGTAGGAGGGCGGGTTG
>JBDRHR010000001.1:0-2441 GCA_043816605.1 Nitrospirota bacterium | reverse complement strand
GTATAAATAACTGTAAATTGTAAAATGGATAATGAAAAATTGAAAAATTACAGCATTTCGCATGGTTTACCATCTTTTATTTACGCATTCTCATTTTACATTTTTCATTTTACAGTACCCATTTTACAGTATTTCATCCCTTATCTTTGAGTAACATGTTGTCAACCATAAACTTATAAAGACAGAAAAAGATGTGGGTAAGGATAAGGTTTTTAAGGGGGAATAAAACGGGTTGTGCCGAATGGCACTGACTTAGTATAAAACTCTTTGAATTTCAACAGGTTGCGTAAGGCTAAAATTAAACATTAAATATAAAAATGCAAAATGACAAATCAAATATCAAAAAATACCAATTTCTCACTTATGTTGTTATTTTGTAAGTAGTTTTGCATTTTGTTTTATGATTTTGATTCTTACATTTTGATATGTAATTTTAATATTTAATTTTTAATATTTGATATTTTTGCGTAGATATCTTCTTGTCGAACAAAGACTTACGCTTAAGTCAGTGCCATTCGGGGTTGTGCCATATTCCCCTTTAATAAATTTAGCCTGTCCCACATTTTTTGCTGGACAATTTTTCTACCTCTGCATCTATAATAATGTCATCCCTTCGGGATTTATAGCAGCACCTATTAATCAAAATTTGACATAGAACAAAATTCGGAGTAGTAAATGTCCCATAGGGACAACATATCGGTAGAAATAAATAGCATACACACATAAATGCCGTAGGCATGATATATTTAAAATTCAATCAGCTTGAAATTATATCGTTCCTACGGAACTTATTGGTTTATCGATGGTTATTGTTTCTACCGATATTATGTTCCTACGGAACGATGTTCCTAACGGAACAATTATTCTCATACCTTATTTATCGGCATTATTCTATGTAAACTTTTGGTTAATAACTGCTCTAACCATCACCCTTCGACAGGCTCAGGGTGACACCTGAATGCTTACCTTTCTATAAGTCAACATAGAATGTTGGGCTACAGCGTAACCACCGGCAGTTTAACCACAAATATCGTTCCTTTCCCAATCTCACCTTTGACCTCAATCTCGCCTTTATGTGCCTCGATGATACGCTGAACGATAGCCAATCCTAATCCTGTGCCTTTACCTTTTGTCGTAAAAAACGGGTCAAAGATATGATTCAGGTCTTCCTCTGATATTCCTTTGCCCGTATCAGAAATACTTATCTTAACAAACTCCCCATCTTTCCCACTTTCAACTTTCAACTTTCTACTTTCTACTTTTTCCCCCATCGCCTCAGTCCCATTTTTGATGAGGTTGACGAAGACCTGTTTAAGTCGGTCCGGGTCTGCCGGTAGAAGTGGTAAGTCAAGAGCGAAATTCTTCACTATTTCTATACCGGCTAACATCTCTTGAGGCAGTTCGTTGAGTGAGTCCTCAATAATTTTATGGACATCAACCGGTTCTATTGTCAGCATAGGTGGTCTTGAAAAGTTCAGCAGGTTATTAATGTAGGCAACTGCCCTTTCTGTTGCCTCATCCATCTGGGAAATAGTCTTTTGAGCCTCCTCACTCTCAGGCAAAATTCTTCCTAAGTAATAAAGCCCGGATTTGATAACCGCTAATGGATTTTTTATTTCATGAGCTGATTCTCCGGCAATCCGAGCGGCCATAGCCATACGCTCGGCATGGATAAGTTGTTTCTCTTTTTCTCGAATCTCTCTTGTCTGCATCTTTATTCTATCCGAAAGATACCCACTCATTATAGCCACCGCATAGAAGAAGATAACCCTGGCAATCACTATCGTAATAACATAATCTTTATCCTGATACATAACCAGTCCGATACCTTTAGTAGGAATAGGAGGGAAAATATTGAGATACTCAAGGGTAATCAAGAGGATAACGGCGATGCTCGACAGGGTAGTAATGATAATGCCTGCCCTTGAGGAGATAAGGATACTTGCCACAAGAATGATGAGCAGGTAGTTGAGTGGGAACAGCGGAGCGGCTAATCCACCCTGTAAATGCACAGCCAATGTGACAAACAAAAGGTCTATGACCAACGAAAAATAGGCGATAGCATACAGATACAATCTTTTCTTTGCCAGGAAGAGACAGATAAGATTTAAGACGAGGATGAGTAAAGTAGTATAAACAAGAATCGGGGTTAACAGGCAAATCCCGGTAAGCATCCTGATAACGGCTATTATTAATGCAAAACCATACAGGATAAATTTGGCAATAATTACCCATTCTATCTTTTTGGCAAACTCTTCTTTCTCTTCTACAGTTTCTTTAATTTTAGTTATTTCTTTGTTCTTTTCTTTCATCTGAAAATCCCCTTTTCTCTTTAATAAGCCTTTTGGTATCAAGGAGTTATGTATTTTTATCCTCTATTCTGTAACTATTGAAATCTTATTTTGGACACTATATCCCCTTGACAGGCTAACCAAAAAATT